>JAAOIL010000044.1 GCA_015163825.1 Alphaproteobacteria bacterium
AGGTGGGCGAGGGTAATATCGCGGGCTGTTATCCCTTTGGCATCATGGGTGGTCAGCACCACATCAACCCGATTATAAACATTAGACCATTCGGGGTGGTGATCTAACTTATCAGCGATGATAGCAATATGGCTCATCCAAGCAAAGGCGGTGGCGAAATCGGCAAAGATAAACTGCTTTTCTATCGCTTCGCGCTTCGCCATTTTGCGCCAGCCGTTTAATGTGCGCAGTGCCGCCTCGTATTCTTTAGCAGAAAGCACCTGCATTAACTGGGGCGGGGAAGGGGACATTAGGGACACACATTAGGGGCGCGCGCATGCACCGCTTCTATTTCTGCGACAATCTCATCTGTTAAATCAACATCAACAGAGGTGACGGCAAGTTTTAGCTGCGCCATCGTGGTCGCCCCGATAATGTTTGAGGTCACAAAAGGTCGTGTTGTCACGAATTGATTAGCCAGTTGCGAGACGTCAATGCCATATTTTTTAGCGATAGCAAGATAGCTTTCTATGGCATTATCCGCCCCCGGGGTTTCATAACGTTGTAGGCGGTTAAATAATTCTTTGCGCGAGCCTTTGGGCAGAGCGCCATTTTGATATTTACCGCTTAAATAGCCTTGCGCCAAAGGTGAATAGGCGAGCAGTCCGACATTTTCGTGGAAGTAAATCTCAGATGAGCCCATTTCATAAACACGATTGATGAGGTTATAGGCATTTTGCACAGACACCATACGCGGCAAGCCTTTGATTTCAGCGTGATGGAGGAATTTCATAATGCCCCATGGTGTTTCATTGGATAGACCAAAATGGCGCACCTTGCCTGATTTTTGTAAATCGCCGAGCACTTCCAAAATATCTTCTATGCGATTGATTTCATCGCTTATATGGGTGTAAGAAAAATTACTGCCGAATAATTTCATCGGGCGGTCAGGCCAATGCAATTGATAGAGATCAATATAATCGGTTTTAAGGCGGGTGAGGCTTTTATTGATCGCCTCTTCTATTTGGGGGCGCGTTTGTTGGGCTTTGGCACCATCATCACGCATCCAATCAAAATCGGCACGACCCGCTACTTTGGTGGCGAGGATAATATCATCACGCTTGCCAGATTTTTCAAGCCAAGTGCCAATAATGCGTTCTGTAGAGCCTTGCGTTTCTGCCTTTGGCGGCACAGCATACATTTCTGCTGTATCCAAAAAATTGATACCCATAGCAAGGGCATAATCTATTTGTTCGTGTCCTTCCGCTTCAGTATTTTGTTGCCCCCATGTCATCGTGCCAAGGCAGATGCTGCTGACCTTTATATCCGTATGCCCTAATGTGCGGTATTCCATAATCGTCTCCTCTACTTTATGTTTATCTCTTTTAGCAGTCTTTCTAACGTTGGCAAGATATTGCTGACAATAATTTCAATCCCCTGCGCATTCGGGTGGATGCCGTCGGCAAGGTTCAAATGCGGCTGTGCCGCCACCCCTTTCAAGAAAAAGGGATAGAATTCCACCCCATATTGGGCGGCAAGTCTTGGATATATTGGGGTGAAACGTTGATGATAATCCTGCCCCAGATTAGGCGGCGCTTGCATACCCGCCAATAGCACAGCCAACCCTTTTGCTTGTAGGCGGGTGATAATCGCCGCCAGATTTTGTTGTGTTAGGCGGGGGTTAAGCCCGCGCAGTGCATCATTGGCGCCCAGTTCCACAATCACGGCTTGGGCGGTCGGGGCACCCGCCAATGTCCAATCAAGCCGACTTAACCCGCCAGCACTGGTATCACCAGAGACGCCAGCATTGATTATTTTAACCTTATGCCCTCGCGCCCGCAAGGCGGCCTCAAGGCGTGGCACAAATCCCAACCCGGACGCCAGACCATAGCCCGCCGTCAAACTATCCCCCAAAGCGATAATGGTTTTCTCTTGTGCTAATGTAGGACTCGCGCCTAAAAAAACCAACAAATATAAGACAGAAAAAACATGTCCAATGCGTTTAATTGGTAAGCGCGTCATAAAAAATTTTTGTGCTATAAGCATAAATAATATCCAAAAAGAGGTTTATCAAAGATGATTAATATCAATAATCTATGTGTTAGTTTGCCTTCTAAATCGGGTCGCGTCAATATATTGCGTGGCGTTAGTTTTGCGGTGGCAGCCGCAGAGACGATTGCGCTTACCGGGCCGTCAGGGTCGGGCAAATCCACATTATTGATGGTGATGGCGGGGTTAGAGCCTGCCACAGCGGGGCAAGTCTTAATCGGCGGCAAAAATTATGCGACAATGGATGAGGCGGCTTTGACGAAATTTCGCGGCGCCCATATTGGTATTGTCTTTCAATCATTTCATTTGATTGCCGGTATGACGGCACGAGAGAATATAATGCTACCGCTAGAACTGGCGCAAGTCAGCCCGCCCGAAGCCCAAATTCGTGCCGACCAATTGCTGGCGGATGTCGGTTTGGCAGCGCGGGCGGCGCATTATCCGGCGCAATTATCGGGGGGGGAACAACAACGTGTGGCGATAGCACGGGCCCTCATTGCCAAGCCGCCTGTTTTATTGGCAGATGAACCAACGGGCAATCTTGACCAAGCCACAGGCGATTTGATTTTAGATTTATTGATGAAACTGACAGAGCAATATAAAACGACTTTATTTTTGATTACCCATGATAGCAAAGTCGCGGCACGATGCGACCGCCGCATAGAAATCCGTGATGGCATGATTCTTGACGGCTCTTCTAAATGAAAGGGGGCTATATATGAAAATAAAAAACCTTCCCTTAATCGTGCGTCTGGCATGGCGAGAAATGCCGTCATTGGCGTCAGGCGGTCGGGGCTTTCGCATATTTTTACTCTGTTTGATTTTGGGTATTGCGACCATTGCGGGGGTTGGTTCTTTATCGGCGGCTTTTGTTGGTGGTTTGGCGGCGGAAGGGCAAGCCATATTGGGGGGTGATGTATCTTTGCGCCTCGCCCATCGCCGCGCCAGTGCCGCCGAACGCGCTTGGCTAAAACACGGTGCCAAAAATGTGCGCTCACTATCGGAAGTGGCAACTTTACGCTCTATGGTTAGGGTGCGGCTTGATAGTAAAGAAGACAACAACACAGCATTGGTAGAATTAAAAGCCGTTGATGCCATCTATCCGCTTTATGGGGCGGTGCTATTATCGCACCCCTCTTCGCATTTGCAAGAAGCAAAAGATAAACAATCACTCAATGATATTATCACCCGACCTCCTACAGAAGGGGGGGCTAATACAGATAAAGCCACGCCGCTTTATTATGGTGTGGCAGAAGCCGATTTATTTGACCGCCTTGACTTGGACATAGGGGCACAGGTGCGTATCGGGGCGATAGATGTAGAACTCGTGGCACGGCTCGTGCAAGAACCCGACCGCACTTCGGGTGGTTTTCCGCTGGCACCCCGCCTGCTTATATCGCACGCGGCGTTAAAGGCTTCGGATTTAGTGCGCGAGGGATCTTTGGTGCATTTTCATTATCGTGTCAAACTAGCACCAGAAAATAATGACTCTAATAACTCCACTACCAGTAATGAAATTTTGCAAAATTTTATAAGCGATGCCCAAAGCACTTTCCCTTATGCGGGTTGGCAAATCCGCGACCGCAATGATGCCTCCCCCACTTTGCGTCGTTTCATAGAGCGTATGGCACTCTTTTTTACCGCTATAGGCTTAACGGCATTGGTGGTCGGTGGTGTGGGGGTCAGCAATGCCATAGGGGCGTATTTGACAACACGGCGCGAGACAATGGCGATATTAAAATCATTAGGCGCACCCGCCACCACCATTATTGGTATTTATGGTGTGCAAATCGCCCTCTTTACAATGCTTGGTGTTGTCATCGGTTTGGCATTGGGGGCGGCACTGCCTTTATTGGCGCAAGTGATGATTGGGGATGTTTTGCCTGTGCAGATTATTGCCGCCCTTTATCCCGCGCCGCTTTTATCGGCGGCGGGGTTTGGCATATTAACAGCGATTGCCTTTGCTCTTTATCCGCTAGGGCTGATAGAAAAAACTCCTGTGGCACAATTATTTGGTGGCGCGGTGCGCCTCGTTGGCGTGCGCCCTGCGCCCTATTTTATATTTGGTATCGCCCTTTGTTTTATTGGGTTGGTCGCGATGGTGTTCTTATTGGCAAATAGTATCGCCATTGCGCTTTGGTTTTGTGTCGGGCTGGCCTTTGCTTATTTCGCTTTGCGTATAGCGGCAGCGCAAGTGATTAAACTGGCATTCTGGTGTCGCCAGCATGTTGCGCATAATATGATATTGCGCTTTGCTTTAGCGCATATTACGCGTCCGCATGCCCCTGTTTTGGCGGTCACTTTATCGATTGGTTTATCGGTTGCTTTGCTCGCCAGCATTGCTTTGGTGGAGGGTAATCTTTCCCGCCAGATTGATGGCAACCTACCGACACGCCTGCCCTCGTTTTTTATGCTGGATATCCAGCCCGACCAGATAGATGATGTCCGTGTTTTAGTAGAAGCCACCACCATCAACACGACTCCCGCTATTACCCCCGCTATTACCCCCGCTATTACCCCCAATACAATTGAAACTTTGCCGATGTTGCGGGGTCAGGTTTTATCTATCAATGGTGTAGCGGTGGCAGATTTAGAAGTGCCCCCGCAAGCGGCATGGATTTTTCGGGGTGATAGAAATCTCACTTATGCCGAAACGCCCCCGCCGGGTGGGGAGATTGTAGCGGGGCAATGGTGGGCGGCTGATTATAGCGGGGCGCCGCTTCTTTCTTTTGATGCCGATATTGCCGCGCATTTAGGGGTGGTGGTTGGCGATATGATTGGCGTCAATATATTGGGTCGCCCGCTCCAAGCACGGGTGGCGAATCTGCGCCGTGTTGATTGGGCATCGGGGGGTATTAACTTTGCTATGATATTTTCGCCAGAGCCCTTGCGTTTTGCGCCGCATGTTTATTTAGCATCGGTGCATATTGATGAAACCCAAGAGGTTGGTTTTATCCGCACGATTTCGCGTGACTATCCGAATATCACGCTGATTCGTGTCAAGGATGCGTTGCAAAGAGCGGCTGATATTTTACGCCAACTGCAATTGGCAGTGCAGATAATGAGTGCGATTACTTTGGCGACAGGCTTATTGGTGTTGGCGGGGGCGATGGCGGGCAGTCATTATGCGCGTCTTTATGATAGTGTTATATTGAAGATATTGGGGGCATCACGCCGCCACATTCTGGCTATTTATGCGCTGGAATATATGCTGGTCGGGGCGGCGGCGGCGCTTATGGCGGCAGCCCTTGCCACACTTGCTTCATGGGGGTTGGTAGCGGGGCTTATGGATGCCGATTGGGTGTTTTTACCGCTACCGCTCATCTTAACCTTAACGGCGGGGGTGTTGGTGGCGGCTAGTCTTGGCATTATCGCCACTTTATATACACTTAATGCGCCTGTTGCTTCGGCTTTAAGAGCGCAATAAGTCGCTATCGCCTTATAGGCGGGGGAGACAAGAATAGGGCTTGAAATTCTCCCCAAAAGTGCCATATTAAACATAACACTTAAACGCGACAGGCAAATAGAGAGATAATGAGAGAGGCTGATATGGCAAACCCACAAAATAAACAAGAGACTTTTTCCTCAACAAGCGCTTCCCAACAAGCCGGCGTAATGGATGCGGGACTACGCATCTATATGTCCAAAGTTTATAATTATATGGCGATTGGCTTATTGCTGACAGCATTCACGGCTTATGCCGCCGCCGCTTCAGGCTTTTATCAATCCATCGCCCAAACGCCGCTTGTCTATGTGGTGATGTTTGCGCCTTTAGGTATGGTGCTCTGGCTTTCGGTGCGTCTCAATCGTATGAGTGCGGCACGGGCACAAACGATGTTCTGGCTCTTTGCGGCTATGATGGGGCTATCGCTATCCTATGTGTTCCTTGTCTATACAGGTGCTAGTGTTGTGCAAACCTTTCTGGTGACCTCTGCGTCTTTTGGGGCGCTTAGCCTCTATGGCTATACGACAAAACGCGATTTATCCGCTATGGGTTCCTTTATGTTTATGGGGCTGATTGGTATTATCATTGCTTCTATTGTTAATCTATTTATGCAAAGCAGTGCCTTGCATTTCGCTATCTCAGCTATTGGGGTGTTGATATTTGCGGGGCTTACTGCCTATGATACACAACACATCAAGCGCATTTACTATAGCGGTGATACCCGCGAACTGGCGGAGAAAAAAGCCATTATGGGGGCGTTGCGGCTTTATCTGGATTTCATCAATATGTTTATTTTCTTGCTGCAATTTATGGGTAATCGCAACTAATCTATTTGGCAAGTTTTAACTGCTTGCGATCAAAATAGCGCAAAAGTGCCGCCAGATCTTGTCCGCGCCGCAAAGTGTGTCCTTGTTCGCCATAGCCTTTTATGGCGCGCAATTGATAGAGCAAAGGCTTGGTATATTTCTCTATGCAATAAAGGGGGCGGTCTTGGGCACGCGCATGGATTGTAAAAAGAGCCGCTTCGGTTTTGCTCGTGCTCGCCGCTAACCGATAATCCCGCCAATGCCCCGCCGCTACATAGCGTCCATAAACACCCAAAAGAATCGCCAATTCATCGCGTTGCCACATCACCATTTTTGAGGCGGTAGAAACACGAAAATTGGTATGGGGCGTATAAGACATTATGTCATTGTGTGGGGGTTCGCCCCAAAAAGCAAGCCTCTCTCGTATTTAGGCGGGCATTTGCGTGTTCTTTTAGAAGCGAATAAAAGCAAGTATCGCCTGTAAATACCTTAATTTTGCCTTAATTCTACCCTTCTCACGCCTCATTACCTTCGTATATTCTTAATGTGCGTTGGGTCGTATACGCACATAAAAGTCTAAAGTCCGGATTGGCGCATTCTCTCCTCCCGAATCGCCACCGGACTTTAGCAATTTTAGCCTCAAACGCTTGCTTAACTTTTTTCGCTTTTATCTTGCACTTGCGCCCCCAGTCGCTAGATTGCCTGCTATGATTGAGGTGCAAAATTTAACAAAAACATTTGCGGATTTCACGGCGGTGTCGGATTTATCTTTTCGTGTCAGCAAGGGTGATGTGCTGGGGTTTTTAGGGCCTAACGGGGCGGGTAAATCGACCACGATGAAAATGCTGGTTGGGTTTTTACGCCCAAGTGGCGGGCAGATTATGGTTGATGGTATTGATATGGTGCAAGACCCGCTTGAGGGGCAAAAACGTTTGGGTTATCTACCAGAGGGGGCGCCGGCTTGGGTTGAGATGACGCCGCGTGAGTTTTTACATTTCATAACAGCAGTGCGTGGGCTAGATAAAGCGGCAGCCCATAAAGCCTTGGCACGCGCGATAGACCTTACGCAATTGCATAATGTTTTAGATCAGCCGATAGATACCTTATCAAAAGGCTATCGCCGCCGTGTTGGTTTGGCGCAAGCCATCTTGCACGACCCGGACATTTTAATTATGGACGAGCCCACCGATGGGTTAGACCCCAATCAGAAATCACATATCCGTGCCGCCATAAAAGAGATGGCAACAGATACGGCGATTATTGTTTCCACCCATATTTTGGAAGAGGTTGATGCGATATGCACCCGCGCTATGATTATTGATAGGGGGCGTCATTTGGCATCTGGCACACCGGCGGAACTGGCGGCGCGGTCGCGTTATTGTGGGGCGGTAGAAGTGGTGGTCAAGGCGTCCGCCCGTGCGGCGGTGGCAACTTTACTAAAAGCCCAGTTCTCCGATATAGAGTGCTCCGATATAGAGTTTCCTGCTACAAAAATGACAGCGTCTCATGGTGATAATAATAACGACACACGCTTTTGTGTTTTTGCTGCCAACAAATCTGGCGATGAATCCTCTCCAAAAATTAAGGCGGCTGATTTTTTGCGCCTTGTGCAAGATTGCCTTGCCCCACAGCAAGAGGCGCTATTGGCACTTTCTTTGCAAAGCGGTCGCCTTGATGATGTATTCGCCACTTTAACTGCCGCACCCAATACGGCAACTGAAAAGACGGTGTCATAATGGATAGAGAAGCACAGCATAATCAAATCAGCAAAATGTTTGCCGTTATGCGACGTGAATTTGCGGGTTATTTCGCCACGCCTTTAGGGGTGGTGTTTATCATTGTATTTTTATTAACGAATAGCGTGGCGACATTTTATTTGGGCGATTATTTTGCGGCGGGGCAAGCGGATTTACAGATTTTCTTTTCGTTCCAGCCATGGATTTACCTGTTCTTTTTGTCGGCTATTTCTATGCGCCTCTGGGCAGAAGAGAGACGCAATGGGTCTATTGAATTGCTTCTCAGTCTGCCGATTGCGCTCCCCGCTATTGTTATGGGTAAATATCTAGCGGCGTTGGGGTTTGCGGGGTTTGCCTTGCTTGGTACTTTACCGATTTGGTTCAGTGTTAATTATCTAGGCAGCCCTGATAATGGCGTTATTTTATCGGGCTATGTTGGCAGTTTTTTTGTGGCGGCGGGATATTTGGCAATCGGTATGTGTGCTTCGGCTTGTACGCGCAATCAAATCATTGCGTTTGTTGTGGCTGTTATGGCTTGCTTGCTCTTTACTTTATCGGGGGCGCCTTTGGTGTTAGATTTATTGCGCGGGCTGGTGCCGCAAATTCTATTAGATGTGATAGCTTCTTTTAGTGTTATCCTAAATGTGCGTGGCTTCACCAATGGCGTGATTGATGCGCGCGCGTTGATATTCTTTATCTCTTTAATCGGCGGTTTTTTGGTGGCGACTATCATTATCGTTGATGCCAAAAGAGGGGATGCTTAATGTCTCGTAATTTATCTAGCGGTATAAAAGGCATTCATATTTTAAT
>JAAOIL010000045.1 GCA_015163825.1 Alphaproteobacteria bacterium
AAGTGTGCAATTGGTGCGGGCTTTGAATGCGGCGGGGGCACGGGTTAGTTTTGTTGAAATAGAAAGCGACAAAGGACACGATGCCTTTTTATTAGACGAGCCTGAAATGTTTTCAACATTGCAAGGCTTTTTAGACTCTGCAGCACAAGCACGGGGGCTGGTATGAACCACGACCCAAAAGCGAAGGCATCGGGTAATATCGCCACCAGCCGTATGGATTTACGGTTGATTGCTAATATGGTGGCAACGCAATCGCGTGTGCTGGATATTGGTTGTGGCAATGGTGATTTATTACATTTGCTCAGCACCCAATATCAGGTAGATGCGCGGGGGCTGGAGCTCAGCCAGAAGGGGGTGAATGCCTGTGTTAATCGCGGGTTGGCTGTTGTGCAAGGCAATGCCGATAAGGATTTATCCTATTACCCTGATAAGGGTTTTGACACGGTGATATTGAGCCAGACTTTACAAGCCACCCAACACCCGCGTGAGGTTTTGCAAGAAATGGCACGGATTGGGGGACGGCTGATTGTTTCCATCCCCAATTTTGGACATTGGCGGGTGCGGTTGCAATTGCTAACGCATGGGCGGATGCCTATCACTAGCACACTTGAAACACAATGGTATGAGACGGCAAATATCCATTTATGCACTCTGGCAGATTTCACTGATTTATGCCAAGATTTATCGTTAGAGGTTGAGCAATCAATTACATTAAACGGCAAAGGCGGTGTGAACCATTATGCGTCCGCCCCGCCTGCCCACCAAAATCTATGGGCAGAATTGGCGGTTTTTGTATTGGGCTAGTTTTACTGGCACAATAGGACAATATGCTTTAGGCTTCACGGATAGGAGGATAATATAATGTCTGATTTTGAGGTTTGCCAGATTCCGTGTCTGCAAGATAATTACGGCTATCTTATCCACCACCCCAAGAGTGGGCAAACGGCGTGTATTGATACCCCAGAGACGCAACCGATATTGACCGCCTTGCAAACACGAGGCTGGGATTTGACTTATATTTGGAACACCCACCACCATCACGACCATGCGGGTAATAATGAGGAGATAAAGGCGCAGACGGGTTGCACGATTATTGGTCCGGCTGGCGAGGCGGATAAAATACCTGCCATTGACAAAGCCGTTGATGATGGTGATGCCATAACATTGGGGGATATGCTGGTGCAGATATTCAATGTTGGCGGTCATACATTGGGGCATATTGCTTATTATATACCAGAGGCGCATTTGGCTTTTGTTGGCGATAGTTTATTTGCGCTTGGCTGTGGTCGTATTTTTGAGGGCACGCCGCAACAGATGTGGCAGAGTTTGCAAAAACTCAATGCTTTACCCGATGGCACAAAAATCTACTGCGCCCATGAATATACACAAGCCAATGCGACATTTGCGATAACCATTGAGCCTGATAATATAGATTTACAAAAACGCGTGCAGGCGATTAGCGAAGCACGAACACAAGGGCAGCCCACCATACCGACCGAGATTGCCTTAGAACGCGCCACCAATCCTTTTTTGCGTCCCCATAGTGCTGCCATTCGTGCGCATTTGAATATGACGGCGGCGAGCGATGTTGAAGTCTTTGCCGCAATTCGCCGCCAGAAGGATAATTTCTGAGGCAGTTATGATTTATGCAGCAGATAGTGGCGCGATAATACAGAGCCACGAATGGGTTGAACCTGAAGCAGTCTTTACCCGCCTCAATGAACAAAATAAAAAGGGGGCGCTTTGGCTTGATTCCAGCAATGCCAGACAAACACAAGCACAAACACAAGAGACTAAAATTTTATCGCCCCATAATCGCTATAGTTTTATTGTCGCCGATCCTTATAAAGATTTTATTTTATACCCCCACGACATAAAAGCGCGTGATGCTATGTTGGCGGAACTAGACCATATTTGCACCGCCCATAAAAATATCTGGCAAGATTTACCCGCCGCCATTGATACCCAGACACCCCCCTTTAGGGGCGGCATTGCGGGCATTATCGGCTATGATTTATTGGCGCCCCCAAATCAAGAAAATCAAAACACGCCACCTCTTATGCCGCTTATGCCGCTTATGGTAATGGGTGTTTATGCCAGTGTGTTGGCGTTTGATATGGACGAAAAATCTTGTTTTATTATTGCCACAGGATTACCCGCCACCACACCAAGCAAACGCCAACAGGCGGCGCAAAATGCTATTGATGCGTGGTGTGCCCAGCTTGAAAATCTACCCGCCCCTAAAAAACCAACACTCTCCCCAACACCCCCAAAAG
The DNA here is from genome assembly GCA_015163825.1 of Alphaproteobacteria bacterium. Classification (GTDB taxonomy): domain Bacteria; phylum Pseudomonadota; class Alphaproteobacteria; order RS24; family RS24; genus JAAOIL01. Next base: position 2,277 of record JAAOIL010000045.1, read on the forward strand.
TGCAATCTAATATGGGGCGGGGAAGTTATATGCAAGCCGTGCAAGATATTATTGAACATATTTTAGCGGGGGATATTTTTCAAGCCAATCTGGCGCAATGTTTTACAGGCACTTTACCAGAGGGCGATACGCCCTTTCATTATTATCAAAGATTGCGCCATATCAGCCCGGCGCCTTTTTCTGCCTTTGGGCAGTTTGGGGAATGGTCTATGGCATCGGCATCGCCTGAAAGATTTTTACGCACCCATAAAAATATGATTGAAAGCCACCCGATAAAAGGCACAAGGCGGCGCGGGCACGATACCACCAGCGATGCCGCCTTAAAACAAGCCTTGCAATCTAGCGATAAAGATAGAGCCGAGAACATTATGATTGTTGATTTATTACGCAATGATTTATCAAAAACGTGTCGTGACCATTCCGTGCATGTGCCCGTGTTATGTGCGCCACAAAGTTTTGCCAATGTGCATCATCTGGTGTCGGTTATCCGTGCTGAATTGCGCGCGGATACAAATCCATTTGCGGCATTGCAGGCTGCTTTCCCGGGTGGCTCCATAACAGGAGCGCCCAAAAAACGCGCTATGGAAATCATTGCCGCCTTTGAACCTACCCCGCGTGCCTTAAGTTATGGCACTTGCGGCTATATCGGTTTTGATGGCACGATGGATAGCAGTATTATTATTCGCACGGCTTTTATGCGGGGGCGGCATATTCATTTCCATGTCGGGGGGGGGATTGTTGCCGATAGCGATGCCGAAAGCGAATATAATGAAAGCCTTGATAAAGCCCGTGATTTATTAGGGGCATTGGGGATTACATCTCAAAAGAGAGCGCTATGATTCTTGTCATTGACCATCACGATAGTTTTGTTGAAAATCTCGCTCGCCTTGCGCGCGAAGTAAAAGAAGTGCCAACCCATATTCTCTCGCAAGATGCCTCTTTAGAAACAGCGCTGGCATTAAAACCGCAAGGGCTTATTTTATCGCCGGGACCCGGCACCCCTGATGAGTGCGGCATAAGCCATGCTTTACTGGCGCATTATAAAAATAAAATCCCGATATTGGGTGTGTGTCTTGGACACCAAATCATCGCTAGTGCCTTTGGCGGCAAAGTGGCACGCACCCCAACACCCCGCCACGGCAAAGCCTTAACCATACATCATAAGGGACATGCGCTTTTTGCGGGTCTTGCCCCTTCATTTGAGGCGGGTCTCTATCATTCTTTATGTGTCAAAACTTTGCCGCCCGATTTCACAACGATAGCCACAAGTGCGGGGCATAGTGATGATATAATGGCAGACATAATGGCAATGACTCATAAAAACTTACCGATATTCGGGGTGCAGTTTCACCCCGAATCCATTCTCACCCCTGACGGACATATTATCATCCGTAATTTTTTAGAAATTTGTTATGACTAAAATATGGTTAAACGGCACAATCTGCGCTGGCGATAAGGCACTATCAGCAAATGAGCGAGGCTTTTTATTGGGGGAAGGTCTGTTTGAAACAATTTTAATTAAAAGCGGTAGCCCTCGCTTATGGAACGCCCATATTGAGCGTCTCTTCCATAGTTG
>JAAOIL010000046.1 GCA_015163825.1 Alphaproteobacteria bacterium
AGCAAAGTGGGCTGGGCAAAAATAAAATCACAAGGCGCCAAATTATTCAAAAAATAATATATCAGAGAATATGGCGGACAGAGAGGGATTCGAACCCTCGAGACGCTATAAACGCCTACACGCTTTCCAAGCGTGCGCCTTCAGCCACTCGGCCACCTGTCCTTTGACGCCACATAAGGGGGGGACTATACCCAATCTTACCCGAAATACAAGATGCCCTAATCGTCCATTTTGAGGGCGGCGACGAAAGCATCTTGCGGAATTTCCACTTTGCCGAATTGACGCATTTTCTTTTTGCCGGCTTTTTGTTTATCCAGCAGTTTGCGTTTGCGGCTGACATCACCACCATAGCATTTTGCGGTCACATCTTTACGCATAGCGGCGATGGTTTCGCGCGCGATGATTTTACCGCCCAAAGCGGCTTGCACGGGTATTTTGAACAAATGGCGGGGTATGAGATCTTTCAGGCGTTCGCACATAGCGCGCCCTCGCATTTCGGCGCGTCCGCGATGCACGACCATTGATAGCGCATCAACAGGTTCGGCATTGACGAGGATAGACATGCGCACCAAATCCCCGATACGATAATCTGCTAGTTGATAATCGAAACTGGCATAGCCACGACTGATAGATTTCAAGCGGTCATAAAAATCGAACACCACTTCGTTGAGCGGCAATTCATATTCCAACATAGCCCTTGTGCCCGCATGGGTCATATTGATTTGGCGACCGCGTCTATCTTCGCATAGTTTCAGCACCGCCCCGACATAATCATCTGGCACTAAAATGGCGGCACGAATCCATGGCTCGGCAATGTTTTCTATTTTCACGGGGTCCGGCATATCGGCGGGGTTATGGAGTTCGCTATGGGTGCCATCGGTCATGGCGAGATGATAGACCACACCGGGGGCGGTGGTAATCAAATCAATACTGAATTCGCGTTCTATGCGTTCGCGAATAATTTCTAAATGCAGCAGCCCCAAAAAACCACAGCGAAACCCAAAGCCCAAAGCGGCACTGGATTCTGTATCAAAAGAAAAACTGGCATCGTTCAAACGCAGTTTTCCCATCGCTTCACGCAAATCTTCAAACTGGGCGCTATCGGCGGGGAACAGCCCACAAAACACCACAGGCTGGGCGGGTTTAAAGCCGGGCAGGGCTTGCGCACATGGGTTGCGCTCTTCGGTTATGGTATCGCCGACGCGTGTATCTGCCACTTCTTTAATGGCGGCAGTGAAATAGCCTATTTCGCCCGCACTTAATCCCTCTACCGATTGGCGTTTCGGGCAATAGACCCCGACTTGATCTATCAAATGTGTTGTATCGGTTGAAATCATACGAATCTTTTGCCCTTTCTTTAAGACCCCATCAATCACCCGCACCAATACGACCACCCCTAAATAGGCATCATATTGGCTATCCACCAGCATGGCTTTTAGGGGCGCGTCTTTATCGCCTTTGGGGGGTGGCAATTGCGTTACAATCGCCTCTAATGTTTCGCTAATACCCATGCCCGTTTTCGCCGAGACAAGCAGAGCCTTATCGGTTGCCAAGCCGATGACGTCTTCTATTTGTTGGCGCACGCGTTCTGGTTCGGCGGCGGGTAAATCTGCCTTATTGAGCACGGGCACGATTTCATGATTAACCTCAATCGCTTGATAAACATTGGCGAGCGTCTGGGCTTCCACCCCTTGTGCGGCATCAACCACCAAGAGCGATCCCTCACACGCTGCCAGCGAGCGATTAACTTCATAAGCGAAATCAACATGACCGGGGGTATCAATAAGGTTTAAGCAATAATGGTCGCCATCTTTTGCCTGATAATCTAGGCGCACCGTTTGGGCTTTGATAGTGATGCCGCGTTCGCGTTCTAGTTCCATATTATCCAGCACTTGCGCTTGCATTTCGCGCTCCGATAGACCGCCTGTCATCTGGATTAACCTATCTGCCAAAGTGGATTTGCCATGGTCAATATGAGCAATGATAGCAAAATTGCGAATATGAGAAATATCAGTCATCATTTTCCATCATCATCATCTATTGTCGCAATAAACCACCGGTGGCATTTTGTACAGCCGCGATGATTTTTTCTGAGACGGCTTCTATATCCGCATCGGTAAGGGTTTGTTTGGTGGGTTGCAAACTGACTTCCACTGCCAAAGATTTTTTATCCGCCGCTAGGGGGGCGCCAACAAAAACAT
>JAAOIL010000047.1 GCA_015163825.1 Alphaproteobacteria bacterium
ATGTTTTAGCCTCCAGCAGAAGTATCGGGCGCGAGGTCAGTTTTGGCGAGCGCACCTTAAAAGTGCAATCGCTAGAACATTATGATTTTTCAGGCACGGATATTGCTTTATTTGCTTGCGGTTCTATGGCGACCAAAAAATATGCGCCACAGGCGGCACAAGCGGGGTGTGTGGTGATAGATAATTCATCGCTCTATCGTATGGATGATGATGTCCCCCTCATCGTGCCCGAAGTCAATGCGTCCGCACTTGGCGATTATAAAAAGCGTAATATCATTGCCAATCCTAATTGTTCCACGGCACAATTGGTTGTGGCGTTGAAGCCTTTGCAAGATTTAGCCCCGATAAAGCGTTTGGTCGTTTCCACTTATCAATCGGTATCGGGGGCGGGTAATGAGGCAATGGATGAGTTATTTACACAAACGCGGGCGTTAATGGTTAATGACCCGATTAAAGCAACGCAGTTCCCCAAGCAAATCGCTTTTAATGTTATTCCTCATATTGGCGAATTTAATAAGGACGGCAGCACAGGCGAAGAATGGAAAATGAAAGTGGAAGTGCAAAAGATATTGCACCCCGACATTTTAATGAGTGTCACTTGTGTGCGGGTGCCGGTTTTTGTCGGGCATAGCGAGGCAGTATCGGTGGAATTTTCTGCACCGATTACCTTAAAAGCCGCGCGGGCTGCCCTAGAGAATGGCGAGGGTGTTTTACTGGTCGATAGGCGTGATGATGGCGGCTATATCACCCCGCTAGATTGCGTGGGCGATTATAATAGTTTTGTGTCGCGCTTGCGGGTTGATGAGACTGTGGCGCATGGGCTTAATCTTTGGGTGGTGTCAGACAATCTCAGAAAAGGCGCGGCATTGAATGCGGTGCAAATCGCCGAAACGCTTATTGCCTCTCATCTCAAAAAATAAACATGGCACAAGCAACACCTTCTCTTAAATCTCCCTCTACCAAAGCAAAGCGCAGTGCGCTTTATGTGCCGGGTGCCAATGTCAAAGCCTTAAACAAAGCCGCCTGCCTTGCTGCCGATTGCTTGATATTTGACCTAGAAGATGCCGTCGCCCCGGCTATGAAAGAGGTCGCCCGCGACAATGTCATCACGGCATTGCAAGAAAATGATTATGGCACTAAAGAAGTTGTGGTGCGCATCAATGCGGACAAGCAATGGGCACAAGATGATATTGCCGCCCTCAATAATTTCGTCAATGCCTTACAAGGCACAACCCAATTGGCGGGGGCACTTGTGCCAAAAATTGACACGACTGATTTAATTATAAAAACGCGCCAAGCCCTAGCGCCCGCCCTTGATTTATGGATGATGATTGAAACAACCGCCGCCATTATCAATATCGCCCCCCTCACAAAAGGCGCCGCACAACATAAAGTAGCGTGTTTTGTTATGGGTACGAATGATTTAAGCAAAGAATTGCGTGCCCATATTGTAGCGGGGCGCCACCCTTTATTGCCCGCCTTATCGCAAGTGCTTATGGCGGCGCGTCATTATGATATGGCGGTTTTAGATGGTGTCTATAATGATATAGATAATGATGAGGGTTTTGCATGCGAAGCCCAACAAGGGCTAGAGATGGGCTTTGACGGCAAGACTTTAATCCACCCGCGCCAGATAGAGCCCTGCAATCTGGCTTTCACCCCCAGTGCCGATGAGATTGCTGAGGCGCAATTGATTATTGCGGCTTTTGCCGCGCCCGAAAATGCGGGGGCGGGGGTCTTGCGGGTTAATGGTAAAATGGTAGAGATTTTACACCGCGATAATGCCTTGCGTATTTTGGCTTTAGCAAATGAAACTTTATGACACCCTCTATGACAAAAAATAGATATTTTGAAGATTTCAGCATTGGCGAAATTATAGACCATGCCACGCCCCGCACGATAACACAGGGTGATGTCTCTATGGGTTTGGCGCTTTATGGCAATCGCCATGCGTTAATGTCTTCAACGCCTTTTGCCAAGCAGTTAGGGTATCGCGACCGCCCGCTAGATGATGTGTTGGTGTTCAATATGATATTTGGCAAATCTGTGCCTGATATATCCACGCATGCGATTGCCAATCTCGGCTATGGCGAGGGGCTATTTTGTGCGCCGGTCTATTGCGGTGATACTTTATCGGCGCGCTCTGAAGTGTTGGGCTTGCGTGAAAATAAAAATGGTAAAAGCGGTATTGTTATGGTGCGCACGCACGGCTTTAAGCAGAGTTTTAAGGGAGGCTTTAACCAAGATAAAGTGTGTGTGTTGCATTATGTGCGTTGGGTTATGGTGCATAAACGTGACCCTATAAAAAACAAAAATCTACCAGATACTCGCTCC
>JAAOIL010000048.1 GCA_015163825.1 Alphaproteobacteria bacterium
ATAGAGATTTTTGCCAAACGTTTGCAGACACAAGAAACAATGACAGCGCAGATTGTTGATTGCATTCAACGCGTATTAGAACCAGCAGGGATTGCGATTTTAGTTGATGCCAAACATCAATGTATGACGACACGCGGGATTAAGAAACCTGATGTTGCCACGATAACTACGCAATTTACAGGTGTGTTTGCCGAAGACCCGCGCATGGAAGCACGTTTTTTATCTATGGTGAAGTAAGATGAGCGGTTATTTCGCTAAACGACAAACAATAAAACAAGTTGAGGAAGGCAATGAACTTGCCCCCAAATTTGATGAGCGTGGGCTTATCCCTGCCGTCACGACCGACTATGAGAGCGGGGAATTGCTAATGCACGGCTATATGAATGCAGACGCCTTGGCACAAAGCATTACCACGGGCGAGGCACATTATTTTTCGCGCTCCCGCCAAGCGATTTGGCATAAGGGCGCAACAAGCGGGCTGGTGCAAAACATTATAGAAATGCGCATTGATGACGACCAAGATTGTGTTTGGTTGCGTGTTCGTGTTGGCGGCAATGGCGCGAGTTGCCATGTTGGTTATCGCTCTTGCTTTTATCGTTCCTTACCGATAGGGGCATTACCCGACACACCTATAGCCCTAACTTATGAAGAACAAGAAAAAGTATTTGACCCTGTTGCCGTTTATGGCGACGCCCCTAACCCGACAAAATTATAATCAGCCTGTTGTGATATATTCTTTTAGGGCTTCGGCGTGGGCTTCTGTTGTGCGTATTCTATAATTAACCAGATCGCCGATTGAGATAATACCGCATAGCGTATTATCTGCCATCACGGGCAAATGCCGAAAGCGACGTTCCGTCATAATCGCCATTGCTTCTTCCACCGATGTTTCGGGTGTGATGACTTGCGGTCGTGTTGTCATGTGGTCTTCGACTGGTTCGGTTAGGCATTTGGCATCGTGCTGGGCGATTGCCCGCATAACATCACGCTCGGTGAAAATGCCGACTCTGTCTTTTGTGCCAGTGACGACCAATGCGCCGATTTGGTGTTGGTCCATTAACTGCAAAGCGTCACGCACGCTTTTGCTCATATCAATTGCGAAAACATTCGCCCCTTTGGTGTTGAGTATTACTTGTATTGTCATTTTCGCCTCCCTAGCGGATAGTTTGCGACAAATAGCGATATTTGGCAAGTGTTTGCGTATACCTTTGAATTTTAAGGGTTTATTGTCGCCACTGCCCATAGGGGACTTGCCCCGGACCACCAGAAGGCGAGCGTGGGGGCGCATCAAACCAGCGCAACAAACAAAGCCCCGCAAAGAACCCGACCAGATGGGCTTGCCATGCGATAGAGCCGACCTCCCCCTGCCCTAATAGTGGCGCCGTAAGCCCGAACACTACATTGAAAATAACCCATATCAAAATAAACATCAAAACGGGGCGGGTGCGGGGAATATCACGAAGCGGTAGCAATGGTGTGTTGCCGTCATTATCTGCGCCCCGATAGATGAAGGCGAAACGCAAAGCCCCCCCCATACAAGCAGCAACGCCGCCCGATGCCCCTATTATAGGCACGACTTGCATAGCATCGCTAGAGACCAGCACTTGCCCTAACCCCGCCAACACAACACACGCACAATAGAATATGAGAAAGCGTAACGCCCCCATGCGTCTTGCCAGAGGTGTGCCAAATGCTAACAGCCATAAACTATTGATAGCGCAATGCCCCCAGCCGCCATGTAGCCAGCCATAAGAGAGCAAGTTCAACACCCCCAATAAAGATTGCCCCGCTAAGGGGGCATCGCCCAAAACACGCGCAGGGAATAAGGCAAAATGAAATAGCAAAGCCCTTTCGTAATCGGGGAATAAAACCAAACTCAATTGCACAGCGACAAAACTGGCAATAAGGGCGGCAATGGTAAAAGGTATTCTCATTTTAAGGCGGCTTCTACAAGCGGCAGTCTATCATTGCCAAAATACATATCGGTTTCGTCTATAAACATTGTCGGGGAACCAAACCCACCCCGCGCAATTAAATCTTCTGTGTTGTGGCGCAACCGCCCTTTAATATCATCGCTGGTAATGGCAGTAAAAAATGCTTCGCTGTCTAGCCCCACTTCATTGCAGATTGCGGTTAGTTCTTCGGGCTGGCTGATGTCGCGCAACTGCCCCCAATATGCCCGAAACGCCGCCCCCGCATAAGCCGACAAACACCCTGCATCTAGTGCCACACACGCCCCCCGCATAACATCAACCGCCCGCACAGGAAACACAGGCGGTTTGCCAATTTCTATGTCGCAAAACTTTGCCCAATCACGCAAGTCTTTCGTGTAATAGCGCCCCTTCACGGGATGCGGATTTGACCTTTGCTCATAAACACTTTCATTAACTTTATTAAACACACCCCCGACCAATATCGGTTTCCAATCTATTGTTGTGTTGGTGTGTGTCGCTATCGCCTCTATGCGAGAGAAAGCGAGGTATGTCCAAGGGCTGGAGACATCAAAGAAAAATTCAAAATGCGTGGTCTTCCCCATTTTTTGCGCCATTTCCTATTAGCTAACGTGTTGCGGCGACAAAAACGACTTGTTGCGAATATGGTCGGATATTTTTTCTGCCATCATAATCGTTGGCGCATTGGTATTGGCACCAATCAAAGTTGGCATCAAAGACGCATCAACAACACGCAAGCCCTCTAGCCCATGCACTTGCCCATGCTCGTTCGTGACCGCCATATCATCGCTGCCCATTTTGCACGTGCCTATCGGGTGATAAAGTGTTTCGCCTGTGGCACGAATCCAAGTGTCTAGCTCGTCATCATTATCTATATTGACATCGGGGGTGGGCTTTAACTCCGCCCCACGATAGGGATCAAAGGCGGGCTGTAAAAAGACACGCCTCGTTTCACGCAGACCATTGCGTAAATCTACCAAGTCTTCCGCCACATCAAAATAATTTGGATAAATGGCGGGGGCATCTTCGGCACTGGCAGATTTCAAGGACAAATGCCCACGACTTTGCGGGCGGGTGCCATAAACAATGGAAGAGAAACCATGCTCTTTTGTCATCTCACCCCGCCCATGTTGGTCTGCCAACGCTATAGATACATAATGGATTTGCATATCGGGAATATCTTTATCGGGTGAGGATTTGAAAAATGCCCCCCCTGCCGCTGGGGGATAAGAGGCATCGCCCCGCCCCATAAATAGATACTGAATACCCGCTAATTGTTGTCGCCACCACACAGCAGAGCGGTGCAGTGTAACATCTTGCAAACAAGCAAATTGACTTGTAACACCGACATGGTCTTGTAAGTTTTGCCCCACGCCTTTTAGTTCATGCACCATATCAATGCCGTGTGGTTTGATGTCGTCGCTGGCGCCGACACCACTGCGCATTAATATCTGTGGCGAGTTCAAAGACCCGGCACTTAAAATAACTTCC
>JAAOIL010000049.1 GCA_015163825.1 Alphaproteobacteria bacterium
CACCATCAACAAATAATCTATCCATTGCAGGGGTGAGCCATAATTGCGGTGTCAGTTCATTTAATATCTCTAGGCCGCGCACCGCATCGCCATCAAGGGTCAGGCGGCGACCGCTCTGACTCCCGCTCTGGCTCCCGCCTCGGTCAACGCTCCGACTGGCATTTTGTCCCGCATTATAATTAACCACCAAGCGTGATGGTATCGCATCAGTAATAATATCTGCCAATACTTGCCAACTGCCAATACACGTCTCTTGATTATAAATTTTTTGATTATGCGCCTCATTATATTCAGGGGTATGCACAAGCGCTTCAAATGTGGCGCCGCGCAAACCACGCCCCGCCCCCAAACCACCCGATAACATAGACACCGATTCAAGCAGATTGGTTTTGCCAATTCCATTAACACCTGTGATGACCACAACGCGTCCATCGCAATCAATATCTGCCGCCGCATGATTGCGAAAATCACGCAAACATAAGCGTTTTATATGCGCCCTAGCCCCAACAGAAGTAGAGTCGGAATCGGGTGTGGGTGTGGGTGTGCCGATACAATCATCGGCAGCATAAGAGGGAGAAAGAGCCTGTGAAAGGTTTGGAGAAAGATTAGGTGCCATTTTTGTTGCCGCCATCAGCGCCCAGTGCCTTTACACACGCATCGGCATCAACACATAGAGTGCATCGCCATCTTCTTCATCACGAATAAGGGTCGGGGACGTGCTATCACCCATTTCAAAAACAGCCGTTGTGCCGTCTATCTGTTTGGTGATGTCGGTGAGATATTGCCCATTAAATCCAACCTCTAATGCCTTACCCTTATAAGCGACACTTATTTCGTCATTGGCATTGCCACTGGTCGGGCTGGAAACAGATAATTTTAACTTATCATCTTGTAGGTTAAGTTTGACAGCGCGCGTCTTCTCCCCCGATACGGCTGAAACGCGTTCTACACATTGCGTAAAGGCTTTGGCATCAACACTCAATATCTTATCATTGCCAACAGGGATAACGCGTTTGTAATCAGGATATTTGCCATCAACCAATTTAGACATAAGCGTAATATGTGGCATTGTGAAAACAATCTGCACATCCGATATGCTGATTGAGACTTCATCTTCTTTATCATCTAGCACTTTAAGCACTTCGCCAACCGTTTTGCGGGGCACAATAATCGGCGGCATATCAGCCGCCCCTTCTGGGCGCACCATTTGTAATTGCGCCAGCCTATGCCCATCGGTTGCCACGGCGCGTAATAAATCTGCCCCCTCTTCCTCACATATATGGAGATAGACACCATTGAGATAATAACGCGTTTCTTCTGTAGAAATGGCAAATTGCGCCTTGCGTAATAGACGGCTTAAATCTTGCGCCTGTAAAGAAAAAGCGGTGGAACTTTTATCCTGCTTCATTTGTGGGAAATCATCTTGCGGCAAGGTCTGTAGTAAAAATACCGAAGTGCCAGAGAATAATTGCAATTCATCTGAGCCTGTTTCTTGCGATAATTCTAGCTGCGCCCCATCAGGGAGTTTGCTGACAATATCGTGCAAGCGCTGCGCCGATGCCGTGAGCCCCCCCGCTGTGGTGACTTGTGCTTCTAATGTTTCTTTGATTTCAAGTTCTAAATCTGTGGCGACCACCGTTAAAGTGGAGCCCTCACACACCAGTAAGATATTTGATAATATCGGAATAGTATTACGCCGTTCCACCACGCTTTGCACATGGCTTAAAGCCCGCATAAAGACATCTTTTTCAATAATCGCTTTCATTTTTTCATCCCAGTTTCATCCCGCTTTTTGGCGAATCCCCCTTTTGGCAAATCCTCCCCGAATCATCACTTGACTATACTATAGCAGGAACCGCCAAAGCAAGTAAAACTCGTCTGCCAATAGACCTAATGTATAAGCATTTTGGCGAGTAAATCTACTTCCTCATCAAGAGTGGGATCTGTTTCACGCAACTCTTTGATACGCCGCACCGCATGGATAACCGTGGAATGATCGCGATTGCCAAATTTACGCCCAATCTCAGGGAAGGAACGCGGCGTCAGCTCTTTCGTTAGATACATAGCGATTTGGCGAGGACGCGCCACAACACGAGTCCGACGCGCCGACACCATATCAGCAATGTGGATTCTATAATAATCTGCCACACGGCGCTGAATTTCATCAATAGAAACACGCCGTTCTGCGGCGCGTAATAAATCACGCAACACATCAAGCACCATATCGTGATTAATCACCTCGCCACTAAAAGTGGCATAAGTCACAACCCGATTTAAGGCACCCTCTAGCTCGCGCACATTGCTGGTTATGCGTTGTGCTAAAAATGTCAAAACCTCACGCGGGATATGGGTTTTGCGACCCTGCACCGTAAAATTATCCGCTTTGGCTTGCAAGATATTAAGGCGCAACTCATAATCGGTCGGGCGGATATCAACCACCATACCACCGCCCAAACGAGACCTTATGCGCTCATCTATACCCTTCAACTCATTCGGGGCACGATCCGAAGTAATAATCACGGGGCGGTTATGGTCTAGTAAGGTATTGAAAGTATGGAAAAATTCCTCTTGGGTTGATTTTTTATCGGCAATGAACTGGATATCATCAACCATCAAAACATCAACTTCACGGAATTGCTGCTTGAACGCAATCGTATCCTTAAACCGCAAAGCACGAATGAACTGATACATAAACTTCTCAGCCGATAAATAAAGCACCTTAAAATCAGGGTTTTTGCGTTTAATATCCCACGCCACAGCATGCATCAAATGCGTCTTGCCCAAACCAACCCCGCCATAAAGAAAAAATGGATTAAAATTCTGGTCGCTATATTTTTCACCCTTATCTTTATTAGAATCCTCGCCATCCCCCCTATCGCTATCCGCCACAATAATTTGTGCCAAACGTTTGGCATTGGCACAAGCCAACTCATTTGAAGCGCCTGTCACGAAATTCTCAAATGTGGAGTGCTTGTTAAGCGGGGCGCCCGCCGCCTCATGTGCCGCCCCTCCTGCCAGTGTCGCTTGCCGCGCTTGCTCTGATAACAAATCGGGGCGGCCACCAACATTACGCCCCAAAGCCCGCGCCGGCATAACTTTTTGAATGCGTATGGTCGGCTTTCTATCTGGGGGTGTCCAATCCGTTTGTTTGCGCATCGCAATACGCCGCACATGCGAATTCTCCGCCCGCCAATGCCCCAAAAGACGCTTTAGGTAATTCGCCTCTATCCACTCTTGTATAAAATGTTCAGGCACCTCAAGCGTCAGGCGACCGCGTGTGAAATAATGCACCCGTAAATGCTTAAACCAACTATTGAAAGTGCTATCACCCAACTCCCCCCGCATACGAGAGCGCACCCGCAACCACTGCTCATCAAATTCTGCCCGTATTTCTGGACTTAATTCGGGAGACGCTTTCGGGGCATTTCTTTTAGCAGGCTTTGAAGTGGGTTTTGAAGTGGATTTTGCAGCAGATTTTTGGGCAGGTTTTTGCGACAATTTTAGGGGCGATTTTTGGGCAGATTTTTGGGCAGGTTTTTGCGACGATTTTACGATAGGGTTAAGAGTGGATTTTACGATAGGGTTAAGAGTGGATTTTACCGCAGAAACCTTTTTTGAAGCGGGTTTAAGAGCAGATTTAGGAGTAGGTTTAGAAGCGGATTTAAGAGCAGATTTAGGAGTAGATTTAGGAATAAATTTAGGAGTAGATTTGGCGACAGATTTAGAATTAGATTTAAGATTAGGCTTAGGTTTAAGCTGAGAAGCGGGCTTGGAAGCCGATTTTGCAACAGATTTTGAAGCAAATTTAGAAGCCGCCGCCTTTTTATCCTTACCTCCAGAATTGGAATCAGAATTAGCATTAGAACCAAAATTGCCGCGCGTGTTCTCACCATCAACCATTATTCCCGTCCTCCCTTAATGCCGGCCCCGCACCAAACTAGAATGGATTGGGATGGATGTGGTTGCACCCATATGATTCAATTTTTAAATACATTGATAAATATTATTTTACTTTATTTTATTTCGTTTGGTCTTTTCTTAATTCGTGTTTTATAATTCTATCTTTACTTTTTTGCTTTCAATCTTGCTAGTCTTGTTTTCAATTTTATCAATCTTTTTTGTATTCATCTTTTTTCTTATCAATCTTTTTTATTAATATTCACCAGAGTCTATTTTAATAAATTATTTTAGCAAAAATATCTTGGCTCTTTTTTAATCTCGTCTTTATTATTGCCCCTCTTTTATCTTATCATCATGACCTGCAGTATATTCATTTTTTCAGCCACGTATATTTTTTTATTTCGCTAATTAGAGAAATTATTTCTTGACTCTTTCGCTACTCCATAATTTCCACCTTATCGTTTCTATTTTGTCTCTTTCACCGCCCAATCTTTTTTATTTTTGAAGTCCCTATTTCTGAAGTCCCCTATTTTTGAAGTCCCTATTTCTGAATCCCCTATTTTTGAAGTCCCCTATTTCTGAATCCGCTATTTTTGAATCCAAGGACAGCCTGCAGATTTCCACCCATTCATTTGACCACGATGATTGTGTGCATCAATATCGCCTTCAAATCCTCCTACCACATTATAACATTGGGCAAACCCTGCCTGTGTCATAGCCACCGCCGCCGCCAGGCTGCGCGCGCCCGAACGGCATAAGAAAAAAAGCGGCACAGATTTATCTGCCACCGCCGCACTGACTTCTTCTACAAAGCCTTGATTTTCTTGCATTGTTGGGAAGTTTTGCCATTCTGCCATAATAAGAGTGCCCTGTGCTTGCGCCATATCTGCGGTGCCGACAAAAGCCCATTCGGGGCGGGTGCGCACATCAACCAGATGACATTGTGCTTGTGCGCATAATGTCTGCCAGCATATTGCGGGGGATACATGACCTGCGAATGTATTATCCTCTTCGGGCATCTTTAATGTTTCTATGTGCGGCATTTATAATCCTGTATATTTTTTGCAAAGAGTAGGTTCGTCTGGGAAGATGATACAAATATAAAAACTTTTGCGCAAGTAAATGAAACAAGAACATGCAAAATAAATATGTGATTTGGAAAGATTTCTAGAAAATTAGAACAAACATTAGAACAAACATTAGAACAAAAAAATTAGAATAAAAATTAGAATAAAAATTAAAGCGCACTAATACGTTTTGATAGGCGTGATATTTTACGCGATGCGGTGCGGTGATGAAGAAGTCCTTTTTGCCCTGCCCGTGCGATAAGGGGTTGCGCGGCACGAAAGGCTGCCATTGCGGCTTCTTTATTGCCGTCAGCGATGGCTTCTTCTACGGAGCGCACTTGGCCACGCATATGCGAGCGCCTATCTTTATTTAGGATTGTGCGTTTTGCGATTTTTCGCACCATTTTTTTAGCGGAGCTCGTATTAGCCATATTATCCTCTTATTGGTTTATCGGTTATTTGTGCGTATATATCGGCTCGTCTCCCCAAAGTCAATAAGATTTGGGTTTAAGGGGCGTGATTTCAAAAACGATTTCTGGGGCGTTATTATTCAGGATAATCGTCAGAGCCTCTCCATCTCTCTGAAAGCGCAAATCCCCTTCTGCGCCGACATATATCCAGCCGAGATTAGGCAAAATGGCTTGATAATAGGCTTTGACGGCAGCATTTGTTTCCTCTTGGCGCCCCCCTTGTCGTCCCTCTTGTCGCCCCTCTTGGTGTTGCGCCACCATACGGATAATGCGTCCCTGTGGTTTATCAAAGATGACAGCTCGTTCATTTTTTTCAACAAGACCGGGCGCAAGGGGAATATCCCTCGCCAGTGACAAAAATGGCAAATATGTCTCTTGTGCTAAAACCGCAGAGACAAATACCATAATCGCTATGCTCCCTATAATCATTATTCTTTTCATCATATTTCCTATATCTGCAAGCTTATATTTGACAAAAGGAGCAATAGAAGCTGCTTCTGCCTGCTTGTTTTACACTTTTGATACGACCTCTGCAATGGCGATGCACACAAGGCGCACCTGCCCGACCATAGACTTTGAAGCGATGCTGAAAATATCCTGCCTGTCCATTGATATCGGCGAAATCATTAAGGCTAGAGCCCCCTGCTTTCACAGCAGCACGGAGCACTTGTTTAATGGCGGTGGTTAGGCGTTGCCATTCTGCGGGACTTATAGCGCTCATGACACGTTGCGGATGAATATGGGCGTCAAACAAGGCCTCACAAACATAGATATTACCAAGCCCCGCCACAAGGCGTTGATCTAGCAGAGCCGATTTTATTGGTATTTTGCGATGCGCGGCCGCCTTTTCTAGATAAGCGGGGGTTAGGGTTCGCGACAAGGGCTCCACCCCCAAAGTGGCAAGGCGCGGGTGGTCATCGGGGGTGCCATAGACCAAATCCATAAAGCCAAAGCGGCGCGGATCGCTATAGATTAAAGTGCCCTCATCAAATTCCAGTTGCACATGAACATGGCGCACTTGTTTAATCATAAGCGGCGTGGCACACCATAAGAACCGCCCACTCATACCCAAATGGCTGAGCCAATAATCGGCTTTACTGTTTGCCAGCACCGCCAATAGATATTTGGCACGGCGTTGCAAACATTCAATGCGCGCCCCCACTAGGGTGGCGGCGAAGCCGCGTGGAAAGGGATAGCGCAGATTGCGGCGCATCAAGCGCACCCGCCTTATGGTCTGCCCCTCTATATAGGGGGTTAAGCCACGGCGCACGGTTTCGACTTCGGGGAGTTCGGGCATAGGCAGGCTATAGCGTGTTGGCATTGCAAAAGCACTATTTTTTATGGAAGCTTTCGGTTATGGTTGGCTGATGTCCACTGAACCACAAATGACTGATTTCGGCTTTAGACGTGTGCCACAGGCAGACAAGCAAGCCCGTGTGCGT
The DNA here is from genome assembly GCA_015163825.1 of Alphaproteobacteria bacterium. Classification (GTDB taxonomy): domain Bacteria; phylum Pseudomonadota; class Alphaproteobacteria; order RS24; family RS24; genus JAAOIL01. The sequence continues at coordinate 6,880 of JAAOIL010000049.1, forward strand.
GAAGTTTTTGATAGTGTGGCAGGGCGTTATGATATTATGAATGATGTTATGTCGGGGGGCTTACACCGCTTATGGAAACGCCGCATGATAGAGGCGCTTTATCTTGCACCACAATCTTCAGGGCAAGCGTCTCCTATCACTATGCTTGATGTGGCGGGGGGCACGGGCGACATTGCTAATCTTGCTTTGCGCCGTGCTCAATCACAAGCGATTAATCTCAATATAAAAGTGCTGGATATTAATCACGAGATGCTCAAAGTCGGTCAGGCGCGTGCCAATAATTCTGCCAATAGTAACAATATCAGTTTTATCCATGCCAATGCTGAGGCGCTACCCATAGCGGATAGCAGCACGGATATTTATACCATTGCTTTTGGTATGCGCAATATCACACAGCGCCATAAAGCATTGGCGGAAGCGCGGCGTGTTCTAAAGCCGGGCGGCCGATTTGTTTGTCTAGAGTTCTCGCACTTACCAACCCCTTTTACCCAGAAACTTTATGATGCCTATTCTTTTCAAATCATTCCCGCAATGGGCAAATTGATTGCGGGTGATGATGCCCCCTATCGTTATCTGGTGGAATCAATCCGCCAATTCCCGTCTGCCCCCGTATATGCCGCCGCCCTAGAGGAGGCGGGTTTTGCACGGGTCGGCTATAGCCGCCTCAGTGGTGGCATTGCTGCTTTGCATTATGGCTGGCGGCTATAATGCTCAAACCCCTTAAAATGCTTCGCCTTATTTTGGCGCAAGATGCCTTCTTGCCCGCTAGTTTTAGAGGCGGGGATTTTAAGCCCCAAGCGCCTTTATGGATGCGGGGTCTGCGGCGGGTTTTTATTTTAGGGAGTTTGCGTTTTACAGACACCGACCACCAAAAGCGCAGAGAGGATTTAGTGACACGCATTGCCGCTTTGGGGCCGAGTTATATTAAACTAGGGCAATTTCTCAGCACCCGCGCCGATATGATAGGCGCCACATTAGCGGCAGATTTAGCGCATTTACAAGATCGCCTGCCGCCTTTCCCAGAGGCGCAAGTGCAGGCGACACTCGCGCAATCTTTATCGGCTTATAAGGATAATCCCGACCATTATTTTACCAATCTCAGCGCCCCGATAGCGGCGGCCTCCATAGCGCAAGTGCATCAGGCGCAAGACCCAAATGATGCGACCAAAAAATATGCGGTCAAGATATTGCGCCCCAATATAGAGCGCATTTTAACGGCAGAGCTGAAAGGCTTTATGCGCCTAGCGCGTTTATGCGAGCGTTTTATTCCGGCGACACGGCGTTTGCGCCCTTGTGCCAGCATTGCCATTTTACAACAGAGCATGGCGCAAGAAGTTGATTTGCGCAAAGAGGCGGCGGCTCTTTCTGAAATGGCAGAGAACACGCGCGGCGATTATGGCTTTCGGGTGCCACAAGTCATCTGGGCGGCAAGCACAAAAGATGTGCTGGTTATGGAATGGGTAGAAGCGATAGCGATTTCTGATATTGCGGCATTGCGGGCGGCACATCATAATATGGCGGCTTTATCCACGCGGCTGATAGAGGTTTTTTTGACTTTGGCATTACGCGATGGTTTTTTCCATGCCGATATGCACCAAGGCAATATATTGGTAGAAGCCGATTCTTGTTTGGTCGGCATTGATTTGGGCATTACAGGCAGGCTTGATGAAAAGAGCCGTCATTTTTTGGCAGAGATATTACATGGCTTTATCACGCGCGATTATAGGCGTGTGGCACGGGTGCATTATCAGGCGGGTTATGTGCCACCCTCCCAAATTCATGGGCATACCATAGAGGATTTTGCGCAAGCCTTGCGTGCCATAGGCGAGCCGATAAGGGATAGCAAGGCGGCGGATATATCATTGTCGCATTTATTGACGCAATTATTTGCGGTAACCGCCCGCTTTGATATGGAGACGCAGCCGCAACTTTTACTTTTGCAAAAAACAATGGTCAATGTTGAGGGGGTGGCACGCAGTCTAAACCCACAGATTAATTTTTGGGATGCGGCAGAGCCTGTGGTGCGCAAATGGCTAGAGGAAGAACTAGGCTTTGGGGCTTTTATCAAACAACTACAAACGCAAGCGCCTCTTATTTTGCCCCAGATGACAACAATTTTACAACATTTGCACCAGTTTCCCGCTTATCTACAGACACAGGCGGAAAAGGAAACAGGTAGTGCCTCCCCCCCTGTCTCTGCGCCTATAGCCCCTCATAACACGCTTGCTTCAGGGGGGTGGTGGCTATTGGTGGTTATTGTTATTTTAGTCTTGCTGCTCTTGGTGATGATTATTTTATAGGCTTTTTATCAATAAAGTAGTGTAAAATAGGTCTATCTATTCTATATAAATAGATTATGGCTGAACAACAAAAACGTATATTGCTGATTATTGGCGGGGGTATCGCCGCCTATAAAACACCGGAACTGGTGCGGGGCTTGCGCAGTTCAGGATTTGCGGTGCGCCCGCTTTTGACGGCGGCGGCGGAACAATTTGTAAGCCCGCTATCGCTTGCCAGTGTGGCGGGCGATAAAGTCTATCAAAACCTATTTGACTTAAATGACGAAGCCGAGATGGGGCATATCCAACTTTCACGCCAAGCCGATATGATTGTTGTCGCCCCCGCCAGTGCCGATCTTTTGGGCAAAATGGCACAAGGGCTTGCCAATGATTTAGCCTCGGCGACTTTGCTTGCCAGCAACAAACCGATACTTGTCGCCCCCGCTATGAATGTGCAGATGTGGCACCACCCCGCCACGGTTCGCAATATGGCGCAATTAGCGCAAGATGGGGTGCATATTATGGGACCAGAGACAGGTGATATGGCGTGTGGCGAATATGGGCTAGGGCGTATGAGTGAGCCCGCAGACATTATCGCCGCCATTATTAATTTACAAAATTTAGAGCAAACCCTTCAAGGCAAAAAAATTCTCATCACGGCAGGTCCCACGCACGAGCCACTAGACCCCGTGCGTTATATTGCCAATCGTTCATCAGGCAAACAAGGCTATGCCCTTGCACATGCCATAGCGGCACGAGGCGGGGATGTGCATTTAATATCGGGTCCCACCAATCTTACCACTACCGATTTATTGGCTAATAATGTGGATATTGTGCAAATAGAAACCGCCCAGCAAATGTGGGATGCCGTGCAAGCAAAACTGGCAGAGACCGATTTATTTGATGTGGCGATTTGCACGGCAGCCGTTGCTGATTGGCGGGCGCAAACCATCGCCCCCCATAAAATAAAGAGTGAAATAAAGAAAGGTAAAAAAGCCGCGCCGACTTTAGAATTAACGGCCAATCCCGATATATTGGCAGGGTTAGCCGCCCATAAAAAACGCCCGTCTTTATTGATAGGCTTTGCGGCAGAGACCGAGACTATCACCGCCCACGCCACCGATAAACGCCAGCGCAAACAATGCGATTGGATGATTGCCAATGATGTCGGCGATAAAAGTGGTGCTAGGGGGGGTGTTATCGGGGGCGTGATGGGGAGTGATATGAATTGCGTCCAATTGATTTCGGCGGCGGGGTGCGAGCAATGGCAGACCATGAGCAAAGCCGAAGTCGCTTCTGCTTTGGCAGATAAAATAGCAGAAAAAATAACCCTTAATTTAGCCGATGAAATCGGCGGGGCATTATAGGAGTAATAAAATGACAAATAACATAACATTAGAAATAAAAGTTTTGAATAATAGCGAAGACTTACCTTTACCCGCCTATCAAAGTGCAGAGGCGGCGGGGTTAGATTTATATGCCGCCATTGATGAAAAAGCCCCGCAAACCCTTGCGCCACAAGCCTTTGTGATGATAGAGACGGGCATTGCTATCGCTCTACCGCAAGGCTATGAAGCGCAAATCCGTCCGCGTTCGGGGTTGGCAGCCAAGCATGGGGTCAGTGTTCTCAATACACCCGGCACCATTGATAGCGATTATCGGGGCGAGATTAAAGTCTTACTCATCAATCATGGCGAACAAGATTTTGTCATCAAGCGGGGGACACGCATTGCGCAAATGATTATCGCCCCAGTGATAAAGGCGCACATAAAACAAGTGGCGACCTTAAGCGACACGACACGAGGCACAGGTGGCTTCGGCTCAACAGGGGGAAGTTCAACAGGGGGAATCTCAACAGGTAATTCTAGCAAGGAAAATAAATAATGTCCTCCTCCCCCACAACATCCCCCACAACATCAGTGCCAACATCAATGCCAACA
>JAAOIL010000050.1 GCA_015163825.1 Alphaproteobacteria bacterium
AGGGAGGATAGCACATTCTCTATTCCCGCCGCCCGATTGGGGTTAGCCTATCCCCCGAATGCGACAACAAGATTGCGGGAGATTGTAGGGGCGGCGCAAGCCAAATATATTTTATTCACTGCCGCCCGATTTGATTGCGCAAAAGCCACAAATATGGGATTGCTGACCGCCACCGCCTCCCTTGCCGCCTTTGAAGAAAGCCTCGCTTCGCTGACGGCACAAATCTGTGCGAATGCCCCGCTTACATTACGAGCGGCAAAATATATCGTGGATAAAAACGACCCCGCCCCCGCAGACATAAAAAAACGTGTTGCATTTTGTCTCAATAGTGATGATTATAAGGAAGGACGAACCGCCTTCAAAGAAAAGCGGGCGCCACTATTTAGGGGAGAATAATGCTAGATTTCACAAACCAAACGGCAATCATCACTGGTTCTTCTACTGGTATTGGCGCGGCGGCGGCGCTGGCAATGGCGGGTCTTGGCGGCAGAGTTGTTATCAATTACGCAAACAATGCAGAAGCGGCAGCCACATTAGTTGCCGCCTGTGAAAAGGCAGGTGGCGAAGCCGTAGCGGTGAAAGCCGATGTCGCACAAGAAAGTAATTGCCAAGCCCTGATAGATGCCGCCATGGATAAATGGGGGCGGCTAGATATTGTCGTCAATAATGCGGGGACAACTAAATTTATGGACCACGATGATTTGGACGGCTTAAGCAAACAAGATTTTGAAGATATTTATGCGCTCAATGTTATTGGTGCTTATCAAATGGTAAAACTGGCACGGAAGCATTTGAAGAAAAGCGAAGCCCCCGCCATTGTTAATACATCTTCTGTTGCTGGTGTGCGGGGCATCGGCTCTTCCATTGCTTATGCGGCATCAAAGGGTGCGTTGAATACGCTTACGCTATCTTTGGCACGGGCTTTGGGGGCGGATAATATACGTGTGAATGCGGTTTGTCCGGGTTTTGTTGGTACAGATTGGTTTCGCAATGCCCTGGGGGAAGATGCCTTTGACCGCATAATGAAGGCGCAAAAGAAAGTCGCGCCATTGGGGCGGGCTGGTGATGCCGATGATATTCGCGGCGCGATATTATTTTTCGCCTCGCGTATGAGCCAGCATATTACGGGACAATTATTGGTTGTTGATGGGGGTATGCTATTGGGTATGCCACAAAAACTAGGGTAGATGATGTCCATAACGCAACTGAAAAAAGATGCTTGTGCCGCGATTGACGCAATGGCGGGGGATCTAATTGATGCCAGCCATCAAATCCATGCGAACCCTGAGATTGCCTTTGAGGAAAAGTTTGCGCACGCTTTGCTGACCGACAAGGTGGAGGCGGCGGGCTTACCAGTGGAGCGTCATGCGTGTGGGTTGGATACGGCTTTTATCTCGCATTTCGGCACAGATGATAAGGCGGCGGCTGAAGTTGGAATCTTATCCGAATATGATGCTCTGCCGGGCATTGGTCATGCGTGTGGTCATAACATTATTGCAACAACGGGGTTGGGTGCTGCGCTTGCTTTGGCGAAACTGCCGAACTTGAATGGACGTGTGCGCTATCTTGGCACCCCTGCCGAAGAAGCGGGTAATGGCAAAGAACTTATGGCACGGCATGGTGCATTTGATAATCTTGATGCGGCGATGATGGTGCATCCTGCGGGGATTGACCTCGTCACAATGCCAAGTCTGGCGGTTAATGAAGTGCGGGTGACATATATTGGCAAGGCGGCCCACGCATCGGCTATGCCATCGATGGGGATAAATGCGCTAGATGCGTTGGTGACCGCCTATCAATCTATCGCGCAATTACGCCAACATATTAGAAATAGCGAACGCATACACGGCATATTCAATGAAGCGGGATTGGCACCAAATATCGTGCCCGACAGGGCAGTCGGCACATTTTATGTTCGCGCTCCAGATGGCACAAGCCTTGCCGCCTTAAAAGTAAGAGTGCAAAAATGTTTTGAAGCAGGTGCTCTTGCCTCTGGTTGTGAAGTGCAAATAGAGTGGGCGCTCGCTGATTATTTGGAAATAAAAGAGAGTTGGTCTATCGCCAATCGCTATAAAGCCAATGCGGAATCGCTTGGGCGACGGTTCTTTCCGCTAGAAAAATTACCTACAGGGGGCGCTGGCTCTACCGATATGGGTAATGTTAGCCATCGTGTTCCCTCTATCCACCCGATGATTGCTTGCGCCCCACCCCATGTTGTTATTCACAATCCTGAATTCGCGAAATGGGCGGGCAGCGAACGAGGCGATGCCGCCGTCATTGATGGCGCAAAATCACTCGCCATGACCGCCATTGATGTTTTGTGCGACAAAGAATTGCGCACCACCGCCCACAAAGATTTTAACGCCAGCGCCGAAGAATCGCACAAAGCCTTAAAAGGGGCATGGCACGGCAAAGGCGGACACGAAAACGGCGACATCACATTAGGCGGCTGTGGGTGCTGCTAGGGAAAAATTCATGGATAACCAATTATTAAAAATACATAACGACACAGGCGAAGACCGCTTGCATATCGCTACCAAACGCTTTGAGTGTATCGGGGCTTCCCCCCCGCACGACCACCCACACGTTTATTTAGAGATGGGCGATGCAAACGAGATTGTCTGCCCCTATTGCTCTACAAAATATATTTATAAGAAGTAAAAACTAGATTTTTGATAAATCGTACTCATATTCTAGTGTTGAGCTTCTGCCACTTGGTGTTGATCTAATACATTTTCCACTTGGAATTTTTTCTAACGCCGCACACGCCATTGGCATTCTATGATTTTGCCTACTCCCCACAAAACCAACGTGATGATGAAGTTGTAGTGCTGTAATGTTTATCTTTTTTGCCCCACTATTCTTCGCTTGTTTTAGCATTGCTTTTAAACCTCTATCAAATTCGCCTTGAGTGTATGACATAATCTATCCTTTCAATTAATTGGTGGTCTCGGACGGACTCGAACCGTCACGCCGTAAACCGGCGGCAGATTTTAAGTCTGCTGTGTCTACCTATTCCACCACGAGACCTGATGATTGGCTCTTTCTATCATATACTCAAAGAATATCACAAGGATAATTTGGTTATGGGTGATTCAAGCCTTCCACTTTATTGGCCTCAAAAAATTCAGTCAGGGGGCTAACCATATTTTACCGCCCTGTTTGGGCGGAACAAATGGGGTTGGGGGAGTTGTGCGGAGGCACAACGGGGGGGGTCGCCCCCTTAATTAAAAGAGCCGTGAC
>JAAOIL010000051.1 GCA_015163825.1 Alphaproteobacteria bacterium
CGCCGCTATGCGCGCGCAGTTAAAGCGGCTGGGGCTATCTATTGATTGGTCGCGCGAACTCGCCACTTGCGATCCTGCTTATTATGGCACGGAGCAGGCTATGTTTCTAGATTTTTGGGCGGCGGGTCTGGCGGAGCGGCGTGAAGCATTGGTCAATTGGGATCCGATTGATAAAACCGTGCTTGCCAATGAGCAGGTCATAGACGGCAAGGGCTGGCGTTCGGGGGCTTTGGTGGAGCAGAAAAAACTGACGCAATGGTTTTTACGCATTACCGATTATGCTGAAGATTTATTGACATCCCTTGATGACCTAAAAGATTGGCCTGATAAAGTGCGGCTTATGCAAAAGAATTGGATTGGTAAATCATCGGGGTTGCATTGCCGCTTTGATTTGACTGAACCTATCAGGGGCGAAAATGGTAATCTCATAGAGGGGATTGATATTTTCACGACCCGCGCTGATACACTTTATGGCGCGAGTTTTTGTGCCATTGCTGCCGAACACCCCCTTGCTAAGGCGCTTGCTAAAGACAAAAATAAGCCATTAGATAAATTTCTAGCAGACTGCGCTGCGCTTGGCACCAGCGAGACCGCTATAGAAAAAGCCGATAAGCTAGGCTTTGATACAAAATTATTTGTGCGCCATCCTCTTGATAAAGATTGGCACTTGCCCGTCTATATCGCCAATTTTGTTTTGATGGGCTATGGCACAGGGGCGATATTTGCTTGCCCCGCCCACGACCAACGCGATTTAGATTTCGCGCGCAAATATGATTTGCCTGTTTTGCCTGTCGTGCGCCCCAAAGAATGCGGTGATGATTTCACCATAGAAAACACCGCCTATACATCATCAGGTGGCGAGACGGGCAATAGTGATATTTTATTCAATGCCCGCGACCTCAATGGCTTAACCCCCGCAAAAGCACGGACAAAACTGCATAAATGGTTTGAAAGTGAAGGGTGCGGTCATACCCAAACGCTTTATCGGTTGCGCGATTGGGGCATTTCACGGCAACGTTATTGGGGCTGCCCTATCCCGATTATTCATTGTGATGAGTGTGGCACGGTCGGGGTGCCGCGCGAAGATTTGCCGGTGATTTTACCCGATGATATTTCATTCACCCCTAAAGACCAACAAGCCGGTAATCCCTTAGATCACCACCCGACTTGGAAATATGTGGCGTGTCCGCAATGCGGCAAAGAGGCAAGGCGTGAAACCGACACCTTTGATACTTTCATTGATAGTTCTTGGTATTATGCCCGCTTTGCTTCGGGGGCAGATGACCAAGGGGAACAATCCTATTGGCTGCCGATAGATCAATATATTGGGGGGGTTGAACACGCTATCTTGCATTTATTATATTCCCGCTTTTTTGCGCGCGCTATGCACAAGACACATCATTTAGATTTGGTGGAACCTTTTCGCGGGCTTTTCACACAAGGTATGGTGTGCCACGAAACCTATCGCGATAGCAAGGGCGGGTGGGTATCGCCCCAAGAGGTGCAAAAGCAGGACGCAAAACAAAGCGGAAAAATGGTGTTGATTGCCGACCCCACCCAAGTGATTAAAGTCGGGGCGAGCGAAAAAATGTCTAAATCAAAACGCAACACCATAGACCCCGATGATATTATCACACGTTATGGTGCCGATACAGCGCGGTGGTTTATGCTATCGGATTCGCCCCCCGAACGCGATGTGCAATGGACACAAGAAGGGGTGGAAGGCGCGTGGCGATTTGTGCAACGGCTATGGCGCCTGATGAAGACTGCCAGTGCTAACTATAGCCGCCCCGCCACCCAAAACGCTCCTCCTCAAAACGTGGCAAGCCTTATGACCTATAGGTTGAGCGCAGACGCAAGCGAGCAAGCCCGCACGCTTTACCGCCTTGCCCATACCGCCATTATAGATATCACTGCCGACCTAGAGGCACTGGCATTTAATCGGGCGGTGGCACGGGTGCATAGTTTGACGAATGCCCTTGTCGATTTCAAACCCCAAAATGAAGAAGACACTATTTTGCATTATGCCGCTTGTCTATGGCTGACCCGCCTTTTCGCCCCGATGATGCCGCATTTGGCAGAATCATGCTGGCAGGTTTTGGGGGGGGAAGGATTGGTGGTTGAGGCTGCCTGGCTTAGCGGTGATACAAAAGCCCTAGAGGCGGCAGAGATAATGTTGCCTGTGCAAATCAATGGTAAAAAACGCACTGAAATTTGTGTGGCGGCAGACGCAGATAACGCTATAATTGAAGCGCAAGTTCTACAGGACAAAAAAGTGGAGGCACTCTTAAATGGGCAAACACCCAAAAAGATTATTATCGTATCGGGGCGGATTATCAATCTTGTTGTTTAGCCGCCCCCTTAAATATTGCCTCTTAATTATAGCGGCTTTGAGTATCACAAGCTGTGGTTTTCAACCGCTCTATAAGGTGGCATATAACACAAGCTATAAAACACACGCCCCTGATATTATGCGCACATTAGAGATAAAAGCCGCTATAGGGAGCGATATAAAAAAGAGTGCCAAAGCCGTAAAGGCTTTACGGCGGGCTTTACACAACAAAATAAGCACAACACAAAAAGGGCAATATGATATTGTCATTACATTAAGCGAACGCACCAGCGATGATATTGTTGAACGCAATTCGCAAGCGACCCGCAAACGTTTGCATATCAAAGCCATCATAACAGCACGACACACCCGCCCGCCTCATAGTGTGAAGGCCCGCACCCGCCTTGTTGATGCCGCCTATAGCGATAGACGCGATGAACTGGCAAATATCAGCAGTGTTGAAACACTGCGCCAAAATCTCGTGGCACAAATCAGTGAAGATGTTGTGCGCACTCTTATTTATTTAAGCGAAGGCATTTATCTAAACGAAGAGGGAGCCGCCCATGGCACAAAAGAAAGCCGCTGAAGTCGCCGCCTATTTAAGGGGGTTCTCGCCTGATAAAGCCCCCTTGTTGATATTGGTTTATGGCGGTGATAGTGGCGGCGTCTATGGCATTGCCCAATCACTGCGCCGTCTTTGGTTGGGGGGGTTGGGAGGTGTGGGAGAGCAAAGCGATCATAAAGAGACGGATGAGGATTTACAATATATTGCGCTCTCACAAGAGATGATGGCGCAAAGTGGGGCGTGTCTGTGTGATGAAGCCGCCAGCATTGGTTTATTTGGCGGGCGGCGTTTTATCCATGTGCCAAGCACCATCATGGCCGCTACGTTAACCAATAATGTGCGCTATTTACTAGATAGCCTTGATGTTCAAGACGCAAAGCAAGACACAGAAACAGAGACAGAGACAGGCGAACAAAATGCGCTGGTGGTGATAGAAGCAGGCGCTCTTACCCCCGCTTCGGCTTTGCGTAAAATGGTAGAAAAACACGCACACGCCATGACCTTACCATGCTTCGCCCTTGAGCCAAAAGATGTCGCCATTCAATCGCGGGGCTGGCTCAAGCAAGAGGGGTTTGAGATTGAAGCCTCCGCCCTTAATGTTTTGGCAGAACGCCTCGCCGGTGATAGAGGCATTATGCAACGCGCCCTTGAACGTTTGGTGCTTTATAAAGGCGGTGCCAAAGATGAAAGCAAACTCATTCAAATCGATGATGTGGAAATTTTATTTGGGCTATCGGAGCAAACCAATATCAGTGTGCTCGCCGATGCCATTGGCTTGGGTGCTACCAATAAAATGGATACACTATTGGCGCAGCTAAGCAGTTTGGGGCAACCACCGCAATCATGTTTAATCCCCGTGCGGATGCATTTTCAAAACCTGCATTTAATCGTTGGCCTATGTGAAGCGGGGACAAATATCAATCAAGCCTTAGGCGCTGTGCGCCCGCCGTTACATTTTAGCCGCAAGGATTCCGTGAAAGCACAAATCAAACTCTGGACGAGCGCAAAAATAGAGCGGGCTTTGACAATTTTATATGAAGCCGAAAAAGAATCGCGGGCGGGCTTGCCAAGTGGTTTAACCGCTAGTGTGGTGGCACGAAGTTTTTTAAGGGTATCCTCCGCCGCTAGGCGGTAATAAGAGGGCGCCGCCAAGCGGTAAATTAATGATAACTTAAAAGCCGCTTTACAATATCATCAAATTGGTCAAGGGATTTATAGCGCACTTTCACTTGCCCATTTTCTGTATGCGGGGTTGTTTCAATCACCACAGCAAGCCCCAATGTGTCGGTTAGTTTTTTCTCTAATGCCAAAATATCAACCGCCTTTTTAAGTGGTAAGGTCTTTTTATCTTTAGCCGCTTTTTGTCGTGCGACCAATTGCTCTGTAGCACGCACATTCAAGCCTTGCGCGACCACTTGTTGTGCCAATGTTTCCGCTATGGCA
>JAAOIL010000052.1 GCA_015163825.1 Alphaproteobacteria bacterium
AATTAGAGCGCCCGATAATGACCACATGCTTTCCCGTTAAATCGGGCACCACCGAACGTGCCAATTGCAAACAGCCTTGTGGGGTGCAAGAGGTCAAAGTCGGCAAACCCGCCGCGAGACGACCAGCATTTAAGGGGTGCAACCCATCAACATCTTTGGCGGGGTCAATGGCATTTATCACCGCTTGCTGGCTGATATGAGACGGCATAGGGAACTGCACCAATAGCCCATGAAGTGCAGTGTCATTATTTAAGCGCTCCACACACTTTAATAGGGCGTCTTGTGTGGTGTCGCTTGGCAAAATATGTTCGTGTGAGATTATACCGACCTCATCACAGGCTTTGATTTTATTTTTTACATAGACTTGGCTTGCCGCATCATCACCGACCAAAATAACCGCCAAAGCAGGTTGTATCTTTGTGGCTTTATAAAATCGCGCCACGCCTTGCTTGACGCGCGCCCGTGTTTGGGCGGCAAGGGCTTTGCCATCTATGATATTAGCCCACGTTGTCCTATCCTTATCCAAGACTGGCCCATAAGAAATTGCGCAACAAGGATAACCCCAGCAACACAATCAAAGGCGATAAATCTAGCCCGCCCATATCGGGCAAAAGAGCACGGATAGGGCGATAGACAGGCTCGGTCAGTTGCCCCAATAAAACATAGAGCCGATAAATAAACGGATTCTTGATGTTGATAATATCAAAAGCAATCAACCAACTAGCAATGGCTGAAAGTATAATCACCCAAATATAAATACCAATCAAGTTATCAAATAGCTGAACAAGCGCAAACATCAATCAAAAGCCGCCTTACCATCTTCGCGCATATAAATGCTATTGCGCGGACGCGCCATAACTTCACGCAACATAGGCGCAAATGCCTCTAACGGCATGGACTCGTAACCAGGGTCAAATGCCGCTTGATCATATTGATGACAAAACTGCGCTGTATATTCAAAATGCTCGTGCCCGCGAAAGGATTCGCGCATATCTCTGTCCAGCCCAATATGGTGGAAGAAATAATAGCCTTGAAAAATACCATGATTTTGCATCATAAAATGATTGGCATCGCTGATAAATGGTTTCAACATTGCCGCCCCTAGTTCAGGGTGATTAAAAGTCGCCAGCAAATCCCCTATATCGTGTATGAGGGCGCAAACAACATATTCATTATCGCGGCCATCTTTGAAAGCCCGTGTTGCCGTTTGCAAACTATGCTCAAACCTATCAATGGCAAAGCCACCAAAATCACCCTGCAAAAGCTGCAAATGCGTCATAACACGGTCGGGTAAAGTTTTGGAAAATGTAGCAAAAGCCGCCGTGATTTTTTGATAATCATCTGCGGTGCCATCAACCATAGCGTGGAATCCTGCTTGTGCCTTTTCTTTCATATCTGTATCATCTAACATTGTCATTCCTCCTCTATAGGTGTGCCAAGTGTGCCTGAAATAAATAATTTTATCAATTGCCTTTTTCGCCCCTTTTGGCTAGCCTCGCATTTACCCAATAAAGGGCTCAGCCATAGGGAGGCAAAAATGCTAGGATATGCAACAATCGGAACCAATGACCGCGAACGCGCCAATGCGTTCTATGACGAAATCTTCGGACTTTTAGGCGCCAAACGCCTATTCAATAACGAGCGCACCATCTATTGGGGCACAGATATGAGTAGCGGTATGATAGGGGTCGGCAGCCCCTCAGATGGAGGCACACCAAGTGCGGGCAATGGCGCTATGCTGGCACTGGCGGCGGGTAGCCATGAAATGGTCGATAAAATCTACGCCAAAGCCCTAGAATTGGGTGCCAGCGATGAAGGCGCACCCGGCGATAGAGGCAGTGGTTTTTATGGCGCTTACTTCCGCGACCAAGACGGCAATAAACTTGTCGCTTTCTCTATGGGATAATAGCGGGGGGCTAATAAAGAGGCGGGCTAATAAAGAAGCGGCTAAATAATTATTTAGCAGGACGATTAGGAGAAGCGTAATTAGCGGGGCGCAAACCTTCCATATCATCATGGAACGCATAAAGTCGTGTCATAACGGCATTGATGCTCGCCTCGTCTAATGTTTTGGGCGGCGTGATGATATGCTCGCTTAACCCCGCCTGCCGCCGCGAGGCATCAACAAAGCCAAATATCACCGGCACTTGTGCCGCATGCGAGATACGCAAAAAACCCGTCTTCCAATGTGTTCTGGCACTGCGCGTGCCTTCGGGGGTGATGACCAACATAAAACGCGGTGCCTTATCAAACTCTTGCGCCACCCTCTTCACCAAGCCTATCGGGTTGGCACGATTAACAGGAATAACCCCGCAATAACGCAAAATAACACTGAGCGGCCACCAAAAAAAATTATCCTTAATCATAATATAAAGCGGTAAGTTCAAATCAAACGCCACCAATAAAAAAAGTATAAAATCCCAATTGGTGGTATGGGGCGCTGCCGTCAAAACACATTTATTGACACCATGCGGCAACTGCCCGACCGAACGCCACCCCAGAATCCGCAATATCAATCGCGATAAACCCCGTAAAATGGGCGACAAAAGCGGCGTGGTATATATCGTCAAACGAGCCATAGCTTATATTAAAGACAAACTATCTAAATGCAAAGCCTGATACGCAGAACGTTCCGCCATAGTCGCAAACATTTCATCTAAAAGGCGGG
>JAAOIL010000004.1 GCA_015163825.1 Alphaproteobacteria bacterium
ACAACACCGCATCTGTCGCCATCGCCATCAAAGGCAAAACCAATATCTGCGCCTGACGCCAATACCGCATCACGCACCGCATGCAACATACCTATATCTTCTGGATTCGGATTATGGTGAGGGAAAGTGTAATCCAATTCACAATGAAGGGGGATAACGTCTACACCCAAAGCCTCTAATACAGGGGGCGCAAAAATACCAGCCGTGCCATTGCCCGTTGCCACCACAGCCTTCAACTTTTTCGCGATTGCCGCCCGATTGGTGAGGTCGGCTTTGTATTGTGCCGCCATATCTTCTACGATTTCATAAGTGCCGCCTGCCTGAGATTTTGCCGCTCCCCCCAATACAATATCGCGAAGCCGTGCCATATCCTCCGCCCCGAAAGTGAGAGGGCGACCACTACCCATTTTAACACCCGTCCAGCCATTCTCATTATGACTGGCAGTGACCATCGCCACAGCAGGGACATCACACGCAAATTGCGCATAATATGCCGTTGGCGATAATGCCAGCCCAATATCCACGACCCGAACGCCAGCCGTCATAAGTCCGTTTATCAAAGCCAGTTTTACCGCTTGCGAGTATTCCCTAAAATCATGCCCCACGATGATATGCGCCGCATTCCTCTCGTGTAGCAATGTGCCTAGCCCCAAGCCCAGCGCTTGCATTCCTGTCAAATTTATCTCGTCGGGGAATAACCATCGGGCATCATATTCACGAAAGCCAGTCGCCTTTATCATAGGCTGGCTCTCAAAATCGGCACTCATTGGTGCTAAAGTCTCTTTCGGGGGTGGAAACATAGCCTTCTCCTTACTATAAGCATTCTATGGACGGAAGCAAAAAAACACAAGACCTCGTGCGATTGGCGCAAACCAAGAGTCCCGCACCCGAAATCAATATAGCGGGGCTACCGCTATTTGAGGCGGGTCACGTCTGGCTGGCAGGGGTCGGACCGGGTGATGTAGGGTTGCTTACCCTCCATGCCGTCAATGCTTTGCAACAGGCGGATATGATTGTCTATGATGCCCTCGTCAGCGAAGACATTCTCGCCCTCGCCAAAAAGGGAGCGCAATTATTTTATGCGGGCAAACGAGGCGGCAAACCTTCTCGCAATCAGGCAGATATTACAGAGCAACTCATCGCCCTCGCCCAAGCGGGGCATCGGGTGTTGCGCCTAAAGGGCGGCGATCCCTTCTTATTCGGGCGAGGTGGGGAAGAAGCCCAAGCCCTGCGTGAAGCAGAGATTACCTTCCGTATTATTCCGGGTATTTCGGCGGGGATAGGGGGGCTGGCTTATGCTGGTATTCCTGTTACGCATCGCGATATAAATCATGCGGTCACTTTCGTGACCGGACATCTGGCAGGGGATAATCGCCCCGAACTTATGGATTGGACAGCAATCGCACAAGGCTCGCCTGTGATAGTGATATATATGGCACTCCATAGGCTGGCGGTTATCGCCGCCCTCTTATTAAAAGCAGGACGCGATAAAGAGGAGCCTCTGGCAGTGGTCACACACGCTACCACCCCCGCCCAGAAAGTCGTATTCTCTACATTAGGCGAAGCGGCAGGGGAGGCAGCATCGCTTGTCGCCACCCATAAATTAGAGCCACCCGCTATCATCGTTGTCGGTAAGGTCGTGGATATGGGGCGCCTGATTAACTGGATTTAAGCGAGGCTAAACGGGCAGGCAGCGCCGCCAAAACCTCTTGCTTTTGGGAGGGGCTGAACCCTTGCCAACCCCCTATTTCCGCAAATTTTCGCCCACATCCGATACAAAACCCCGCTCGTGCCGATATTGCACACGACCCCACACAAGGCGAGGGCGGCTGAGATTCAAAATGTTTATCAAGATTGCTCATATCACATAATATCTACTAGAGGGATGTGATAAAGTAAATCGCAAAAGCCCTTCTCCTTATGGCACATATCGCAATAAAAGGCATTGACGCTTTTGTTAAATGCGTTAAAACATAGCCTCAACAGAGGCAAAAAGAGAGCCTGAATATAGACATTAAGGGAAAAGGGGCGTGTTATGGACGTTGAATTCACCAAAGAAGATATGGCATTTCGTGAAGAGGTGCGGGCTTTTATAGAGGAAAATTACCCGAAGCATTTGCTGGGTAAGGAGCGTGGCAATCTTTCTAAGGAGGATTTTTTAGCGTGGCATAAGATATTGTATAAGAAGGGTTGGGTTGCGCCTTCTTGGCCAGAGGAGTTTGGTGGCACGGGCTGGAGTGTTACACAGAAATACATATTCAATGAAGAGAGTGCGGCTTATGGAACGATAGCGCCGCTTCCGTTTGGCATACAGATGTTGGCGCCTGTTATTTACACTTTCGGCAGTCAGGAGCAGAAGGAAAATGTTTTACCAGGTATTGCTTCTGGTGATGTGTGGTGGTGTCAGGGCTATTCTGAGCCGGGGGCGGGTTCAGATCTTGCCGCTCTAAAGACAAAGGCTGTTTTAGATGGCGATGAATATGTTGTGAATGGTCATAAGATTTGGACGACTTTGGCACAGCATGCGGATTGGATATTTTGTCTTGTGCGCACCACGACGGGCGAGAAACGCCAAGAGGGCATATCCTTTTTACTGATAGATATGAACACGGCGGGTATTGATGTGCGCCCTATCATCATGATTGATGGCGGACATGAGGTCAATGAGGTATTTTTTGACGATGTGCGTGTTCCTGCGTCTCACCTTGTGGGCGATGTAGATAAGGGCTGGACGATAGCAAAGTTCCTGCTTGGTAATGAGCGTTCGGGTATAGCGGGTGTTGCGCGTTCTAAGAAGGCGATAGAGCGTCTGCGTGAAATAGCGCGCGGCGAGTTAGATGATGGCGCTCCTCTAATAGAGAGTGGCGATTTTTCTCGCAAAATTGCAGAACTAGAGATAGACCTCACGGCGCTTGAATATACGGAATTGCGGACATTAGCGGCTGAAAGTAAGGGGCAAGGTCCCGGTCCAGAGAGTTCATTGCTGAAGGTTAAAGGCACGGAAATCCAGCAACGCATAACGGAACTCACGATGGAGGCGGTTGGTAATTATGCTTCCCCTTGGGTTCCTGAAACGATGATAGGCGATAATTATATGGCTATCGGACCAGAGGCGGCGTATGGGGCGACGCAAACATATTTCAACACTCGCAAGACTTCCATCTATGGGGGGTCTAACGAGATTCAACGCAACATTATAGCAAAAATGGTGTTGGGATTATAATTCACACATAAGGGAGGACGACAAATGGATTTCAGTTTTACAGAAGAGCAAACATTGCTTCGCAATATGGTGCAGGGTTTTGTAAGAGATAATTATGATTTTGATACGCGGACAAAAATCGTCAATAGCGATACAGGTATGAGCAAAGAAATTTGGCAGCAGTTTGCGGAATTGGGTTTGCTTGCCGCGCCTTTCCCCGAAGATATGGGTGGTCTCGATGGTGGTGCGATTGATATTATGGTTATTATGGAAGAGATGGGGCGTGGTCTGGTTGTTGAACCCTATCTACCGACAATTGTTTTGTGCGGTGGTATTTTGAGCCGTCATGGGTCACCTCAACAACAAAGCGCGCATTTACCTTCTATGGTCTCTGGCGAAGCGATATGGGCGCTAGCCTATAGCGAACCACAGGGGCGGTTTAATCCGACAGACATCACGACCAGTGCGAAAGAACAAGGCGGTTCTTATGTATTGAATGGTCAAAAATGTGTGGTTATGGGTGCGCCTTGGGCAGATAAATTGATTGTCTCGGCGCGGGTCTCTGGCGGGCAACGCGATAAAGATGGTGTCGCTTTGTTTATCGTAGATAAAAGCGCATCGGGCGTTAGCACACAAGACTACCCCACCGTTGATGGCGGTCGCGCTAGTGAAATCACATTAGAAAATGTGGAAGTTGCCAGCGATGCGTTAATCGGCACAGCCAATACGGGTCTTTCCCTATTAGAGGAAGCCCTAGATTATGGCATCGGTGCTTTGTGTGCGGAAGCGGTTGGGCATATGAAAATGCTTAATGATGCGACCGTTGAATATTGCAAAACCCGTAAGCAGTTTGGTGTGCCGATAGGCAGTTTTCAAGTGCTTCAACATCGTATGGTTGATATGTTTATGGATTACGAACAAAGCGTTTCTATGACCTATATGGTCAATATGAAACTAGACGAGAGCGCGGATGTGCGGCGCAAAGCGGCATCTGCGGCGAAGGTGCAGATAGGCAAAG
Organism: Alphaproteobacteria bacterium; assembly: GCA_015163825.1. Lineage (GTDB taxonomy): Bacteria > Pseudomonadota > Alphaproteobacteria > RS24 > RS24 > JAAOIL01. The sequence continues at coordinate 4,221 of JAAOIL010000004.1, forward strand.
CGGGTCGTTTCATCGGTCAAGAATCCGTGCAATTGCATGGCGGTATGGGTATGACGGAAGAATTGAGTGTCGGTCATTACTTCAAACGCCTTACAATGATAGACACACTTTTCGGTAATATAGATTATCATCTGAAACGTTTCGCCCAAAACTAGTCTCGCCCCTTATTGTTTATGGCAGACATTTTACAATACGAACAAAAAGACGCGATTGTTGTTTTGCGTATCAATCGCCCCGCTATGCGCAACGCATTGGGGGAGGCATTGGGGAACGCCAGCCTTGCTTCACCAAAGCGACGCCCATCATGCGGCGGTTGCGTCTATGCTTGACAAAACTGGTTCTAGCGATAAGGATAATAAATAGAAAGAGAGAACGATTATGGCTTTAGGAATTATAGCGACACTAAAAGTGCAAGACGGCAAACAAACAGAATTTGAGGCAGCATTTGCTGAAATGGCAAAGGTTGTGAAGGCGGAAGAAAAGGGCTGTCTCTTATACAGCCTGTGCCGCGATAAAGAAGATAACACGACCTATCGTGTTATGGAGCAATATACAGATGACGCTGCCCTAGCGGCACATGGTAAGTCGGATGCGTTTAAGGCGGCGGCGGGTGCTTTGGGCGGCGGTATTATGGCGGCGAAACCAGACCTCATTTATGTTGATGTCGTCTAGGGGAGGATAAGATTATGGATTTAGCATTTAGCGAACAAGACCTTGCCTTCCGTGATGAAGTACGGGCTTTCATCAAAGAGGCGTTCACCGAAGATCTACAAAGAGAGATGGGGCGCTCAAAGAATAATTATATGAATAAGGACGCGCATATACTTTGGCAGAAGCGTTTATTTGAAAAAGGGTGGGCGGCGCCTAATTGGCCAACCGAACATGGCGGTGCGGGTTTCACCCCGACCCAGAAATTCATTTTCTCGCGGGAGTTGGATACGGCGGGTGCGCCACACACCATTCCTTTTGGGCTGGTTATGGTCGCCCCTGTGATAATGGCTTTCGGGTCTGATGAGCAAAAGAAAAGGTTTCTGCCCGATATATTGGCGACCAATGTTTGGTGGTGTCAGGGTTATTCTGAGCCGGGCTCTGGTTCGGATTTGGCATCGCTACAAATGAAGGCGGAAGATAAGGGCGACCATTATCTATGCAATGGTTCCAAAATATGGACATCAATGGCACAACACGCAGATTGGATTTTCTGCCTTGTGCGCACGGCGAAAACAGAAAAGCCGCAACAAGGTATTTCATTTCTGCTGATAGATATGAACGCCCCTGGTGTGCGGGTAGAGCCGATTATTACCCTAGATGCCTCTCGCAATAACCAGCAGGAGGTTAATCAGGTTTTCTTTGAAGATGTTAAAGTGCCAAAAGAAAATCTGGTCGGGGAAGAGAATAAGGGCTGGACTTATGCCAAATATCTGTTGGAGTTTGAGCGGGGTAATCCTTACTCATCGGGGCTTATGCGGGGGTTAGAGCAAATCAAAGCCCTAGCGGCAGAGATTATGGCAGATGGCGCCCCGCTTTCCACCGATGCCGATTTCATACGCCAAGCGACAGAATTGGAAACACGGATTGTCGTTATGGAAGCGACAGAACTTCGTATTTTCTCTGAAGTCAGTGCGGGGCAAAACATCGGACCCGGCTCTTCATCAATGCTGAAAACAAGAGGCACGGAATTGCAACAAGACATCTCGCAATTGGGGGTGGAGGTTATCGGCAATTATGGCTTCCCCTTTGTGGAGGATACTTTGGCAAGCGCTAACCAAGCCGATATTGGTATGGACGGCGCGCCAACGATTGTCCCTGGCTATCTCAATAGACGCAAGGCGACAATCTATGCGGGCTCTAACGAGATACAACATAGCATCATCGCAAAAGCGGTTCTTGGTTTATAGGAAATAACGCAACGCCAATATGGCGGACAGCACGGCAAGAATAACGCCTGCCGCAATACCTGTTTCTAGCCCGCCCGATGATATATTGCTACGCGCATTCAGGTTTTCTAGGCGCATAATTAAACGCACAACCGCATCGCGCCCAAATGTGATGCCGCCTTGCCACGCCACATAAAAGGGGCGGGTTATTGCAGCAATTAGGGGGGGTGCAAATCGCGTATAAAACCAATCACTACTGATAGGGTAAGTGTCAAGGTGTGGGGGCAACCAACCCCGCCGCCATAAAAATACAAACACCAAGCCGATAGAAACCGTCGAGATTATATCAAATGACAGATGCGATAATGTCCATATCTCATGATTGATTTCATAAGGTAGCAGCGCATAAAGTGGAGCGGGGGCAATGCCTATGCCAACACAAAGCAAAGCCGCCAGCGCCATCGCCACCAGCATGGGCGGCGGGGCTTCTTGCACTTGTTTATTTGAATCGTCGCCAAAGAAGGTGAATAGCACCAATTTTAAGGCGGCATATACCAATGTCCCACTTGCCAGCAACACCAACGCCACCACCAATTGACTTTGTGTTTGCCCGATTGCCGCAATGGTTAGCGATTTTGTCGCAAAGCCACTGGATAAGGGAAAAGCCGTAATGGATAACGCCCCGATAATGGTGAATAACATCGTCAGGGGCATTTTTCGTGCCAGCCCCCCTAGTTCATCTATGTTTGTTGTGCCTGTGCGTAATAATATCGCCCCTGTCCCCATAAATAATAATGCCTGATAAATAATACTGGCGAAAGCATGGGCGACAACACCATTCATCGCTAACTCACTGCCAATGCCTATGCCAATCACCATAAAGCCTAGTTGATTATTCAACAGATAGGTTAATAGGCGGCGCAAATCTTTCTCTACTGCAATCAATAAAATAGGGGAAATCGCCATCACCACCCCAATCCAGACGAGGATATGTGTTCCCGCAAAGCATAATGCCAACATATAAATTGCCAGTTTTGTCGTGAAGGCACTCAACACAATCGTGCCCGTGCCAGAGGCTTGCGGGTAAGCATCGTGCAACCAACCATTCAATAATGGGAAAGCGGCTTTTATCGCAAAGGCTAAAAATAATGTCGCCCCCGCCAATGTATCGGGCGCAAGGCTTGTAATAGTGAGCGCGCCACTATCTTGGTAAAGCATCGCCGCCCCCGATAATAACAACACCCCTGATAATAATTGTATCGCCAGATAACGCATGGCGGCACGAAAACTAGCGGCACTATTGCCCGCCAACACCAATATGACAGAGGCAAAAGCCGTTGCCTCCCAATAGATAAAGAGTGTCAGAAAATCCCCCGCATAGAGGGCGGCAATGGCGGCACCCGCATAAATGGCGGCGGCACTGGTGCTTATGCGTAGGCGTTCGCTTGCCCCATAAATCACATTCAAAGCGGCTGCTATGTGGAACACCAGCGCAAATGGTTTGGTGATAGCGGTAGCACGATTGAGTATCATCTCCACCCCCATAAAGTTTGTGGTAAGATGTGTGCCAATATCAATCTGCCAGCACCACCAAGCAGAAATGGCGATGACCGCTAACAACCAGATTTGTCGTATCGTGTGCGGCAATACCAACGCCACCACCCCCCCGATGATAAGGGTCAGTCCCGATAACAAGGGCAGCATTGATAATAGATTATCCATTTTCTAGCTCCCTATATTTGGTATGAATAAATCAGCATAGAAGAATAATGCTATGGTTAAAGCGGCTGTGATAAGCAAGGGTATCAAGCAAGCAAGCGGCGCTTCTTTTATGCTGGTTTGTTGTGTGGGGGCGGGTAGAAATAAGCCGCGCAATACGATTTCGCCCAAATAAATCAGGTTCAATAGGCTAGAGACTATCAGCACTGCCACCACCCATAGATGTTGGCTTTCTATAGCCCCCGCCATCAGCAGAAATTTAGACCACATACCCGCCAGAGGCGGCACACCGATAATAGACAAAGCGGCTATTGTGAAAGCGGCATAGGTGAAGGGCATGCGCCGTCCCAAGCCGTCCATTTCTTTTATGTCGGTGAAGCGGTGGGCGATATAGATAGCACCTGCGCAAAAGAATAGAGTGATTTTACCCACCGCGTGTGTCGCGATATGGTGTGTTGCCCCTGCGACTGCCAAAGGCGAAGCCATCGCCATCCCCGTAATGATATATGCCAGTTGGCTAATGGTGGAATAGGCGAGCCGTGCCTTTAGGTTTGTTTTACGCAATGCCACGAAGGAGGCGGCTAACAAAGAAAATGCTGCTACCCATACCAGCCATTCACTACCGCCAACATCGGTTAGGAATTCTGTGCCGAAAATATAGATGATGATTTTAGCGATGGTAAAAACCCCTGCTTTCACGACGGCGACGGCGTGTAGCAAGGCACTTACAGGTGTAGGTGCTACCATAGCGGCAGGCAACCAGCGATGCAGAGGCATCAAAGCGGCTTTGCCTGTGCCGAAGGCGAACAAAGCGAGCAATAGCGGAACATAAGCCGGGGGCATATGCCCTGCCAAAATACCGCCTGCGGCGAATTCTAGTGTGCCCGTTATCGCCCACACGGCGACAAGGGCGGGTAATAGGAATAGAAGCGATCCTGTCAGCAATATCCCCAAATAGACTCGCCCTGCTTTGTGTGCTTCATCTGTGCCGTTGTGTATCACGAGCGGATATGTCACAAGTGTTAATGTTTCATAAAAAATGAATAACGTGAGCAAGTTCCCCGCCAGCGCAATCCCCATAGCGGCACTGATAGACAAAGCATAAAAGAACATAAAGCGTGTGTGATTTGCTTCGCCTGCGCCTCGTAAATAGCCGATGGTGTAGAGCGTGGCAATCGGGTAGAGAACACCCGCAATCAAAGTGAATAGCAAGCCCAAAGGTTCTGCCGCAAAATGCACAGACAGATTGGGGATAATCGCAAAGCCGTATGCCGTAGCATTTACACTATCACTATAGATTTGCACGGCACAATAAGCGGTGATGAGGCTTATCACAAACGCAAAACCATCGCGCATATTCGGCAAGCGATGCAATGCCAACACCCCCAATGCCGCCAGCACGGGCAGACCAAGCAAAGCATAAATAAGATTTTCGCCTGTCATCATTTATTTTCCACAAATAAGGAGGCTGCCGCTTGTGCCGCTTCAATCAAGGGCGTGGCATAAATACCAAAGCCGATTGTCGCCGCCACAAATATCCAGACGGGTAACCAGTGATATATTTTTTCTTGCCCGATAACAATTTCCGTTGTTGGTGGTTGCAAC
>JAAOIL010000053.1 GCA_015163825.1 Alphaproteobacteria bacterium
ATAGGCGGCTATCTGTGCGTGAATGCGCACGAGTACAAACTTTCCCCGATAATTTTATTTTTAAGTATCACCACATAGCTGATGGTTATAAAATGATTGGCAATGCCGTGCCTGTTTCTCTTGCAAAGCAGATTGCTGATAAAATTATGAACGATTTTCGCAAATAAAATATTCATTTCAATCCTTCATACCCAAATAATTTTCTAGCCAGTGGATGTCGTAATTGGCAGTGTTGAAATCTTCCTCTTCAACAAGGCGGGCGAATAGGGGTAGGGTGGTATCCACCCCATCAATGACGAATTCACGCAAGGCACGTTTCAAACGCATAATGCAGCTTTGTCTATCATCGCCATAAATAATGAGTTTGCCAATCAGGCTATCGTAATAAGGCGGAATAGGATAGCCAGCATAAACGGCGCTATCCATCCGAACCCCCAAGCCAGCAGGGGCGTGATAGGCGGTAATGGTGCCGGGCGAGGGAACAAATGTTTCGGGATTTTCGGCATTGATACGACATTCAATAGCGTGTCCCGACAGCACGATGTCATCTTGCGTGAAAGACAAGCGCTCCCCCGAAGCAATGCGGATTTGTTCCCGCACTAAATCTACGCCCGTAATCATCTCGGTGATGGGGTGCTCTACTTGCAATCGTGTATTCATTTCTATGAAATAGAATTCGCCGTTTTCAAAAAGAAATTCAATTGTGCCAACACCTAAATAGTTCATACCTTGCATGGCATCGGTAACGATTTTACCAATAGCGGCACGAGATTTTTCATCCAGAACAGAACTCGGCGCTTCCTCCAGCACTTTTTGGTGGCGGCGTTGCAGGGAACAATCGCGTTCCCCCAAATGCACGGCATTACCGTGCGCATCACATACCACTTGTATTTCTATATGGCGCGGCGTTGTTAGATATTTTTCTATATAGACGGCATCGTCCCCGAAAGCGGTTTTCGCTTCGTGTCTTGCGGTGGAAAATGCCGTCTCCATATCGGCTTCGGTCATGGCGAGTTTCATACCCCGCCCACCCCCGCCAGAAGCCGCCTTCACCAATACAGGATAGCCCATATCTGCGCCGATTTTTGCTGCTTCGGCGGCAGTTTTCACTTCCCCATCGGAGCCCGGCACAACGGGTATCCCCAATTCTATGGCGCGGGCTTTGGCAGCAATCTTATCGCCCATTATACGAATATGCTCCGCCTTTGGACCAATAAAGGTGATGTTATGCGCCGCTAAAATATCGGCAAACTTGGCATTTTCAGATAAAAATCCATAACCCGGATGCACCGCATCTGCCCCTGTAATCTCACAAGCAGAAATAATCGCCGCTATGCTTAGATAACTATCGGTGGCGGCAGGCGGACCTATGCACACGCTTTCATCTGCCAGACGCACATGCATTGCGTTGTCATCTGCCGTAGAGTGAACCGCCACAGACGCAATCCCCATCTCGCGACAAGCACGGATAACACGCAGGGCAATCTCCCCACGATTGGCGATGAGGACTTTGGAAACCATAAAAGGCTACTCAATAATCATCAGCACTTCGTCAAACTCGACGGGCTGTTCGTTGGCGATAAGGATTTGCGTAACCTTACCGCTTTTGGGAGCGGTGATAGGGTTCATCGTTTTCATCGCTTCTACAATAAGCAGAGTTTGCCCTTCTTGGACATTATCCCCGACAGAAACGAAATCATCCGCACCCGGTTCTGGGGTGCGATAGGCAGTGCCAACCATAGGGGAGCGCACCGCATCAGCATTATTATTAGAGGTATCGGCAGGGGAAGAGGAAGAGGCGGGGGAAGAGGTATCGGCGGGGGAAGAGGAAGCGGCGGGAACGGCAGCAGAAACAGGAGCCGCCATCGTGGTTATCGCCCCCGTCATTTGACGCGACACTTTTATGCGCGTGCTACCGACTTCTATTTCTATTTCGCTCAAGCCTGTATCGTTGAG
>JAAOIL010000054.1 GCA_015163825.1 Alphaproteobacteria bacterium
CGCCGCCTCTATTGCCGCCGCCTCTATTGCCGCCGCCTTTTTGACCGCCAAAAAATTCTTCAAAAATATCATTGATGTCGCCAAAGCCGCTTTGTTGCCTTTGGCGGCCTCTACCTCTGCCGCCGCCTCTGCCCCCAGCCGCCCCTTGACCGCCATTTTCAAATGCCGCATGACCATAGCGGTCATAAGCGGCGCGTGATTGTGGTTCTTTCAAAATATCATAGGCTTCGGAGACTTCTTTGAATTTTGCCTCTGCCCCCGCATCACCCTGATTGCGGTCGGGGTGATATTTTTTCGCCAGATTACGATAGGCTGTTTTCAACGCCACCGCATCGGCTTGGCGTTCCACCCCCAATGTCTTGTAATAATCCGCTTTTGCCAATTGCCAATCTCACACTCAAATTTCAAACACCCACTTTAAGAAGCGGATGTTTTATTGTCTTGTTCGTCTTGCCCGTCCTGTTCGTTTGTGGGGGAGACTTCTTCAAAATCAGCATCAACGACATTTTCACCATCTGGTGCGCCTTCTTCACCTTCTGCGCCAGCCGCTTCTTGGGAAGCTTTATAGACCGCCTCGCCAATTTTCATAGAGGCTTGCGTCAGGGTTTGGGTTTTTTCTTCTATGATCGCATCATCGGTGGCGTCATCGGCGAGCGCTTCTTTTAAGTCGGCACAAGCGGCTTCGGCAGCTGTTTTGTCGGCTTCGTCTAATACTTCGGCGTGTTCGCTCAAGGCTTTTTCGGTGGCGTTGATTAAAGCCTCTGCCGCATTGCGTTTTTCCACTTTTTCACGACGCTCTTTATCGGCTTCGGCATTGGCTTCGGCATCTTTGACCATACGCTCTATATCATCATCGGATAGACCCCCCGACGCTTCAATCCGTATGGCTTGCTCTTTGCCGGTCGCCTTATCGGCGGCGGACACATTAACCAAACCATTGGCATCAATATCAAATGTCACTTCAATCTGTGGCACACCACGCGGGGCGGGTGCTATCCCCTCCAGATTAAATTGCCCTAGATTTTTATTATCCGCCGCCATATCACGCTCGCCTTGCGAGACGCTAATCGTTACCGCCGCCTGATTATCATCAGCCGTTGAAAACACTTGCGATTTTTTGGTGGGAATAGTCGTGTTCCTATCTATCAGGCGCGTGAAAACACCGCCCAAAGTTTCAATGCCAAGCGATAAAGGTGTGACATCAAGCAAGAGCACATCTTTAACATCGCCCTGCAATACACCCGCTTGCACGGCAGCGCCCATGGCGACAACCTCATCGGGATTGACACTCATATTAGGGTCTTTGCCAAAAATTTCTTTGATGAATGTCCGAATGCGTGGCATACGCGTTTGCCCGCCAACGATAATGACCTCATCAATATCTTTGATCGCAACACCTGCATCTTTCAACGCCGCCTCGCATGGTTTGCGGGTGCGTTGCACCAGTGTTTCCACCAATTGCTCAAATGCCGCACGGGTCAGTTTCATATTTAAGTGCTTTGGCCCAGAGGCATCTGCCGTGATAAAGGGTAGATTAATCTCGGTCTGGGGCGAGGCTGATAGTTCTATCTTGGCTTTCTCTGCCGCCTCTTTGAGCCGTTGCAAGGCTAGTTTATCGCCGCGCAAATCTACGCCGCTTTCTTGCTGGAAATAATCGGTTAAATGTTCCACTAAGGCTCTATCAAAATCTTCACCACCCAAAAATGTATCGCCATTGGTGGATTTCACTTCAAAGACATCATCGCCAATCTCTAATATAGAGACATCAAATGTGCCACCGCCCAAATCATAAACGGCAATGGTTTGACCGATATTTTTGCCAAGACCATAAGCCAATGCCGCCGCTGTTGGTTCATTGATAATGCGCAAGACTTCAAGCCCCGCTATTTTACCCGCATCCTTTGTGGCTTGGCGTTGGGCATCGTTAAAATAAGCCGGCACGGTTATGACGGCTTGCTCTATTGTTTCGCCCAAATAACGCTCGGCCGTTTCTTTCATTTTTTGCAAAGTAAAAGCTGATATTTGCGATGGCGAATAAGTTTCTGCGCCTTCTTTATTGTCAATCTTAAACCAAGCATCGCCTGTTTCCGATTTCACAATCTCATAAGGGACATTCACCATATCGGCTTTGGTGGCGGGGTCATCAAAGCGGCGCCCGATTAAACGTTTCACCGCAAAAAGAGTATTGATAGGATTGGTTACCGCTTGACGCTTGGCAGGCTGCCCGACAAGGCGCTCGCCCTCATCCGTGAAGGCGACAATAGAAGGTGTGGTGCGCGCCCCTTCCGCATTTTCTATAACTTTAGGGGTGTTGCCCTCCATCACAGAGACGCAACTATTGGTCGTGCCTAAATCTATTCCGATAATCTTTGCCATAACATATTCCTTTCAGTTCATTTGTGTTGTCGTGTGATTTAGGGCTTATATAGGAAGGCGGGGGGAGGGAAACAACCTTTTTGCGGTTTTTTTGTATAGTTTTTTTGAAAATTATTATTGTGCCGCTTCCCTATATTATGCTCCCTATTACATCATTTCCTTATGACACCATATATAGTGGTGAAAATATAAGATAAGCCCTTATATAGTGTGGTATGTCGTGTCTTTCATATAGTCGCCTATTAAGCCGCCTTTGATATGCCAACTTTGGCGGGGCGCAAAAGCCTATCATCCAGCATATAACCGACCTCAACGACCTCCATAATAATCCCCGCCTCTTGTGTATTCGTCTGTGGCACTTCAAATAACGCCTCATGCCGATTGGGGTCAAATTTCTCGCCTTTGGGGTCAATAATAGTGATGTGATGGCGTTGTAAAATCGCCTGTAATTCGCGCTCGGTCGCTGTGACACCTTCAATTAAAGGGGCAATAAGCGGGGCAATAAGGGGTGTTTTATCCCCATTTTTATTTATGTCTTTTTCTTCATCAAGTGAAGCAAGGGCGCGGCGCAGATTATCGGCAACACTTAAAATATCACGCGCGAAATTAACCGCCCCATATTTTAAGGCTTCGGCACGATCACGCTCGCCACGACGGCGGGTGTTCTCTATCTCTGCCAAGGCCCGTAATAATTGGTCGTTTAAGGCGGCAATCTGCTCTTCCGGGCTGGGTTCAGCTGGTTTTAATATCGTGTCTAATGTTGGGTCTATCTCTAATGGTGCCTCTAGTGGCGAAACCCCTAATGGTGCCTCCAATGGTGTCTCCAATGGTGCCTCCAATGGTGGAGATGATGTTATGTCTGCGCCGCCCTCTAGCACTTCTTTCAGCACTTCTTCTACAGCATCATTTTGGGCTGTTTCAGGCGCTATTTCAGAGGCTGCCTCTTTTTCTTC
>JAAOIL010000055.1 GCA_015163825.1 Alphaproteobacteria bacterium
CTCTTATTTTCTCTGGGCAGAATATCGTGCTTGCAACCAAATTGTGGGGTCTATTGGTTCGCCTTCATATCTTAATTCCATATAGAGTTGTTGTCTTGTTTTATTTTTCTCGGGTCTATTGGAGGGCAATTGCCCAAGCGGCTCCCCCGCTAATATGCTTTGCCCGACATAGCCCTCTATATTATCCAGCCCCGCTAATATCACCTGATAATGGCTATCTATGCGTAATATCACGATATTGCCATAATGGCGAAAAACCCCCGCATATAAAATCTCACCATCATAGGGCGCAATAATCTGCGCCCCGCCTCGTGCCGCAATCGCCAAGCCATGGCGCGGGCTACCACTGGCATCGGGAGCGCCAAAATATCCGTCTATCGTGCCTGCCACAGGCAAAGCAATCTGCCCGCGTGCTTTAGAAAAGGCACTATCAACAATAGGGGGCGGTTTTTGCGTCTGGCGCTTGCTCTCTTGCTTGTTTTGTAACCGCTTTTGTAATTGCTGGGTTAGGTCACGCAGATTACGCGCCTTTTTCACCAGAAGCGCAATGGTTTGTGCCTGTGCCGCCGCTTGTTGTCGCACGTTCTTTTCTGCTTGTGCTTTATCTTGCAGCGCAATCATTAAGGCTTGGTGTTTTGTCTGGGCGCTTTGCTCTGCCGCTTCTAGTTCTATTGATTGCTCCCGCACCCGCACCCGAATGGCGGTGAGTTCTGTCAGCCGTGCCCGCACCACTTGCGCACGCTTTTGTGTGAAGGGAACAATTTGCGCCATCAATAAAGCCCCGCGTATAGCGGCGAGGGCATCATTGGGTTCTATCAAAAACACAGGCGGGGGATTATTTTGTAGGTTCTGTAGCCCCGCTAATGTTTGTGCCAGATGTTGGCGGTCATTTTGCAATTGCTTAGTTAAGGTTTTTGCACTGGCGCGCAATTGCGCCAGCCGCCCCTCCAATCTATCACGTTTTTCATCAATAGAGGTGATGTCTTGGGCGAGGGTGATGATATGGGTGCGCAAAAGCCCACTTTGTGTTTTTAAGGTTTCGGCTTTTTTTTCCAATGTGGCGGCGCGGGTTTTATGGTCGCGGATTTGCGCGGCAATATCTTTATTGCTTTTTTCTATTTTAGTTTGCGCTTGTGCTAAAGACATAAAGAACACTAAAGCGAAACATAATAGCATCATTTTTTTAAAAAAATTAAATCTCAAATTAGAGGGGTGCAGCATTTTATCTCTCTTTAATCTTTTTTAATCTCTGTGATAAGGATGATGCGTTATTATAGACAGAGCCCGCCATAATTGCTCGTATAAAAACACCCGCGCCAACATATGCGGCAATGTCATGGCACTCAGACTTATGCTGGTGGTGGCGTCCCTCTTTATAGTATCGGGCAAGCCATCAGCGCCGCCAATCAAAAAACATAAATGCGACTTACCACTTGTCGTCCAATTTTGAATTTTGTTGGCAAAAACCCGACTGGTCAGGTGTTCGCCTTTTTCATCAAGGGCAATAATCAAAGGGGCGGGCATTGCCGCCAGACTATCATGCAAAGATTGATGTGTTTTTAATTCTGTAAGATGGGGCGCATCCAACCCAATC
>JAAOIL010000056.1 GCA_015163825.1 Alphaproteobacteria bacterium
AGAACCGATTCCTAATTTCGCTTTTTGTCAAATCTATAAAATATGCTATAGGCTTATTTTATGAATATCATCATACATGGCATTAAAGGGCGTATGGGGCAGAGCCTCATAGAGACGGCGCGCGCCAATAATATTGCCAATAATATCACCAATAATATTAATGTGCTGGCGGGGATAGACCTTGCGCCCCCAATAGAGACTACCCAAACAAGTAATGATATTCCCCTTACGGCTGACTTAAACATTATTGCACAGGCGGATATTGTCATAGATTTTTCCACGCCTGAGGCAACATTGGCGTTGGTCGCCCAAGCCCTAAAAACACAAACCCCTTTAGTGATTGGCACCACTGGTTTTACCGCCGCCCAAGAAGCACAAATCAACGCAGCGGCACAAAGCCTTGCCATTGTTAAGGCGGGCAATATGAGTCTTGGCATAAATATGCTGGCACGATTGGTAGAGCAAGCCGCCCAAGACCTTCCCGACTCATGGGATATTGAGATATTTGAAATGCACCATAGCGATAAAAAAGATGCCCCCTCTGGCACGGCTTTATTTTTGGGGGAGGCCGCAGCAGAAGGGCGCAATATAGAATTACCAACACCTATAATAGATAGAAGCGGCGGCCGCACCAAAGGCGAGATTGGTTTTAGTGTGGCGCGGGGCGGCTCTGTTATTGGCGAACATGAAGTCATTTTTGCCGGCGCCGGGGAGCGCCTTGTCTTGGCACATGCGGCACAAGATAGAACGATATTTGCGCGCGGGGCGTTGACGGCTGCCAGTTGGTTATTAGGCAAACCCGCAGGACTTTATTCTCTGCAAGATGTTTTAGACACAAAAAATAAGGGCAATAATAAATGAGCCAGCTTGTTCTTATTCGGCATGGGCAAAGTGTATGGAATGCCAAAAATCTTTTTACGGGCTGGCGTGATCCCGACCTAACGCCACAAGGGTTAGAGGAAGCAAAAGCGGCGGGGCAAAACTTAAAATCTGCCAATATCACTTTTGATATGGCATTTACTTCTGAGTTAAGTCGTGCCCAAAAAACGTGTGCTTTGGTGTTGGAAGCCTTGCATAAAGAGACCCCGAATAAAGAGACAATACCGACCATAAAGGCACAGGCTTTGAACGAGCGCGATTATGGGGATTTAGCGGGGCTGAATAAAGATGAGGCACGGGTGCGCTGGGGCGAAGAGCAAGTGCATATATGGCGGCGCTCTTATGACACGCCCCCGCCCAATGGCGAAAGCTTAAAGGATACAGCGGCGCGGGTGCTGCCTTATTATGAAAGCGAGATTGTGCCACATATCAAAGCCGGTAAAAATATATTGGTTGCGGCGCATGGCAATTCATTGCGGGCTTTGATTATGGTGCTAGATAAATTAAGCCCCGCCGCCATTGTTGAAGTTAATATCGCCACAGGCGAGTCCTATATATATGAAATGGACGACACAGCACAGCCACAATCCAAAAATATTTTAAGCCGTTAGGTCTTGTGAAATTTATGCCAGAAAAAAAGACCAAAGAAATAGATAAAAAAGAATTTCCCCCTATTAAGAAAATGGGTAAAGAGAAAATCGCCAAGTTTTTTGCGCGCCTCTCACAAGCCGACCCGACCCCCGAAACAGAACTGCAATTCAACAATGATTTTACATTATTGGTGGCGGTGGTGTTATCGGCACAAGCGACCGACAGCGGGGTTAATAAAGCCACAAAGGCCTTGTTTGAGGCGGCGGATAATCCTGAATCTATGGTGGCATTGGGCGAGGTGAAAATTCGTGATACTATAAAAACCATCGGGCTTTATCGCAATAAAGCCAAAAATGTTTATGCCTTGTCAAAGCAGCTCCTCACCGACCATAAAGGGCAAATCCCCCAAACCCGCGATGCCCTTATGACATTGGCGGGTGTCGGGCGTAAAACTGCCAATGTCGTTATGAATGTCGCCTTCGGGCAAGCGACATTTGCGGTGGATACCCATGTCTTCCGCCTTGCCAATCGCACCGGTTTAGCGATCGGGCATAATGTTTTAGAAGTGGAAAAAGGGCTAGAGGCGCGCGTGCCCGAACCTTATCGCCTACACGCCCACCATTGGTTGATATTGCATGGGCGTTATATTTGTTTGGCACGAAAACCAAAATGTGCGCTTTGCCCTGTCGCCAATTTATGCAATTATACGTCTAAAGAGAAATAACATAAAGAAAATAACGATGACACAAAAACACATTATCGGTATGGGGGCGGCTTTAGTGGATATTATCGCGCCGCTCAGCGAGGCACAATTCGCGCAATTTACAAGCCCTAAAGGCAGTATGACTTTAATAGACGAGCGCCAAGCCCAAAATATAAGCAACACATTAAACAGCCTCGCTATCAAATGCGAAACCCATGCGGGGGGTTCTGTCGCCAATAGTATAGCGGGTATTGCCCACTTAAATAATAATATCAACACAACTTTTATTGGTAAAATCGGTGATGATGAATTGGGGCGGTTTTTCAAAGACACCACCCTTGCTTGTGCTACAAAAATGCCAACACAAGCGGCTTCTGTTTCTACAGGGCTTGCCACTGGACTTGCCACTGGACATTGTGTTGCCCTCATCACCCCCGATGGCGAGCGCACAATGCACACACATTTAGGGGCATCAACACATTTAAGCGAAGCAGATATTCCCGCCACAATGAACACTGCTAGTATTTTATTGGGCGAGGCTTATCTATGGGATACCCCCAGTGCCCGCGATGCTTTTATAGAGGCGGCAAAGCAAGTCCATAAGCATAAAGGGCAAGTGGCATTATCATTGGGCGATACGGGGGTGTGCGACCGCCATCGTGCGGCTTTGCTTGCCGCCCTTGCCACGCATATTGATATTGTGCTTGCCAACACAAGTGAAGCGGGCGTTTTATGCGGCACAAATAATCCCGCAGCAAGCCTTGCCGCTTTAGGCACACATAGTGTTTATGCCGCCCTAACCGAAGGGGCGAATGGGGCTTGGGTCTGTGCGGGAGCGGGGGTCTCAAATACCCAACAAATAAATCATATCCCCACCGCCGCCGTGCAAAATGTTATGGATTCCACAGGGGCGGGCGATCAATTTGCGGCGGGGTTTTTAACAGCCCTCGTGCAAGGGCAATCTTTGCAAGACGCGGCAATGTTAGGCAATAAAAATGCCGCCGCCATTATCCAAAAACTTGGCGCGCGTCCTTAAATTAAATTTTACGCAATAAAACTTTATTGACCCGATGATCCCGCTCTTTATGCAAAATAAGATTGGCACGCCCTCTGGTCGGTAAAATGTTTTCGCACAAATTGGCATAGTTAATGCGTGTCCAAATATCCTCTGCCGTTTGGCGGGCTTTGGCTTCGCTGACATCGGCATAACGTCTAAAGTAAGCATCGGGTTCTAAAAAAGCCGTGCGCCGCAAAGACATAAACCGCGACACATACCACTCCTTAATATGGGCAGCATTGGCATCAATATAGATGGAAAAATCAAAAAAATCAGACACGAAAGGGATTTCATCATTATCAATTCCCGTCTTATTAATCGGCGCCCTATCCGCTTTTATCAAACGGGCGGGCTGCAAAACATTTAAGCCTTCCACGATTAAAATATCAGGGCTTTCAATCACCGCCTCTTCGCCCGCCACAATATCATAGGAGTTATGTGAATAAACAGGCGCACACACCCGCGCCGCCCCCGATTTAACCTCTGCCAAAAAACGCCGCAAATGTTTCAAATCAAAACTTTCGGGAAACCCTTTTTTATCCATAAGATTACGTTTCTCCAAAATGGCATTGGGATATAAAAACCCATCGGTGGTGATTAAATCCACTTTTGTTTTGCCATCGACATGCCACCTTGCCAGCAAGGCTTGCAAAATACGCGAACTCGTGCTTTTGCCAACAGCAACCGAGCCGGCTATGCCAATAATGAATGGCACTTTAGAAGCGAGCGCAGATGAGGGGGGCGTTTTTGTATCGCGGCCAAAAAAAACATCGCTGGCATAAGAGAGGTTTTTTGTCGCCTCCACATAAAAACTCAAAAGACGCGATAGCGGCCAATAGACCTCTTCCACTTCGGCTAGGGATATTGTTTCGCCACGCCCGCGCAAAACCGCTAGCTCCGCCTCTGTTAAAGTCAGGGTCGTATCGGGGCGCAAGCGCGACCATTGCGCCGCCGTGAAAGACCGATAGGGAGACGCAGGCGACAATGAAGAGGGAGACGCAGGCGAGGGTGAAGAAGACGCATTTGTCATTATTTTTTTCGTGCCGCCTTTTCTGCCAATCCCGATTGCCCTTGGCGGGCTTTTAAGACCGCCAACACATCTGCCCAAGCGACATCACGGGCTGCCAATGCCACCAATAAATGATAGAGCAAATCAGCCGCCTCTTGCGCCAGCGCGGCGCGATCTTGCCCCAAGCCGGCAATGATTGTCTCGGTGGCTTCCTCGCCCAGTTTTTTGAATGCCAAAGACGGCTCTGCCAGAAGCTGTGCCGTATAACTCTCATCGGGCGATGCCGCCTTTCGTGCCTCTATCGTGGCTAATAATTCTGCTAAAATATCCATGAGCGCACAATAGCAAACCTGTCCTTCTTGTCTATACCCGCCTATATATCTATTATGGCGTAAGCCTTGTGGCAATCCCCGCCGCCGCTAAGGCTTGTTTGGCTTGCAAAATACTATAAGTGCCAAAGTGAAAAATAGAGGCCGCCAAAACTGCCGAAGCATGTCCATCACGCACCCCTGCCACCAAATGGTCTAATGTGCCAACCCCCCCAGAGGCTATTACAGGCACCGAGACCGCATCGGCAACGCCGCGTGTTAAAGCAATATCAAAGCCGTCTTTCGTGCCATCCTTATCCATAGAGGTCAGCAATATCTCACCTGCACCGCGTGCCACCATATCTTGCGCAAAACCTATCGCCTCTATGCCGGTCGCATCACGACCGCCATGCGTAAAAATCTCCCAACGGTGCTCATCAACCTGTTTGGCATCTATCGCCACAACAATACATTGACTGCCAAAT
>JAAOIL010000057.1 GCA_015163825.1 Alphaproteobacteria bacterium
AAAGGCCAGCCAAGATAGGGGGGGCGGAAAGGGGGGCAGGTGTGCGTGATTTTGCTTATGCGATGCAACGCGTGCAAGATGAGATGGCACTTGCTGCCAATAAAACACGCAACGCACGTTTTATATGTGCGCTGTCATTATCTTGGGTTCATGATGCCGCAATAAAAACTGCCGCCTATGAAGGTTGTGTAGAAGGCACGATTATAACGCCGCCGCGTGGCACTTATGGGTTTGGTTATGACCCGATTTTTCTACCCGATAATCACACACAGAGTTTCGGGGAAATGTTGCCGTCTGAAAAACATGCGCTATCGCATCGTGCTGATGCCTTTGCGCAACTGATAGATTTACATTTTGACTAGTCCTGTTTCTTCTGTCCCCCTTACCCCGCCATCCGCCCCCTCTTTTGCGGGTGATGTTTTGAGTGTCTATGTGCATTGGCCATTTTGCACGACGATTTGTCCGTATTGTGATTTCAATGTTTATGGCGCCCGCACCATTGATGAGGATATTTGGGCACAAGCCTTTATAGCGGATTTATCTTATGCGGCAGAATTTGGTGAAAAAAAACCTGTGCAAAGTGTATTCTTTGGGGGTGGCACCCCTTCTTTGATGTCGCCGCATTTGCTGGCAATGTGCCTGACACAAATAGATAAATTATGGGGGTTGTCGCCCTGTGCGGAGATTTCTCTAGAAGCCAACCCCGCCCATAATCCGCAATCGCTTTATAAAGATTTATATGCGGCGGGGATTACCCGCCTGTCGTTGGGGGTGCAATCGCTTGATGATAAAGTGCTGACATTTTTGGGGCGCACTCATAATGCGGCGCAAGCCTGTGCGGCTTTTGCGGCGGCGCAAAAGATATTCCCCGCCTCTTCATTGGATATTATCTATGCCTATCCCGAACAAAGCCGCCAAGATTGGCAAGCGCAATTAAAAAATGTGTTGGCACTAGAGCCCGCGCATATTTCTGCCTATCAACTGACAATAGAACAGGGCACAAGATTTTATAAAGACCACGCGCAAGGACGATTTACGATGCCCGATGAAACACAAGCGGCATTATTATATGAAACCACACAAGAGCAATGTGCGGCGGCGGGGTTGGCGGCTTATGAGATTTCAAATCACGCCCGTGATATTGGCAGCCAATGCCAACATAATGTATTGATTTGGCAAGGCGGCGATTATGTTGGTGTTGGGGCGGGTAGTCATGGGCGGCTCACACAAAAAGAAACGGGTAAGCGTTTTGCGACTTATGGCACACCGCGCCCGCAAGATTGGTTGGCGCATATTAAAACGCATGGGCATGGGCTATGTGAAATGACATCTTTAGATGAAGGGGCGCAAAGGGAAGAGACATTGCTTTTGGGCTTGCGCCTTGTCGAGGGGTTATCGTTTGCGCAATTAAAAAAACAGAGGGTGGTTTTGTCGCCCGATAAAATAAAATCCCTTGCCGCACAAGGGCTGCTAGAATTATCGGATACCCATATTGCTGTTAGTGCGGCGGGGCGGCTGGTGCTTGATAGTGTTATTGCGGCT
>JAAOIL010000058.1 GCA_015163825.1 Alphaproteobacteria bacterium
AGGTTTGACGATATTTATTTTGTCGGTATTTATTGTGGCGATGACACCCTTGCGGGTGGCAGCGGCAGGGGAGATGGCGCAAGATGATAAAGGTCTATATCAGCATTTGCGTCTTTTTGGTGATGTGCTGGAGCAAATCCGTCAGAATTATGTTGATGCCCCCGATGATGAAGCCCTGATTGAATCGGCATTAAGTGGTATGTTGCGCGACCTTGACCCGCATTCCTCTTATCTGCCACCGCAAGATTTTGATGATATGAAAATTCAAACACGCGGCGAATTTGGCGGGCTTGGTATTGAAGTGACAATGGAAAATGGTTTGGTGAAAGTCATCGCCCCGATTGATGATACCCCCGCCCAACGCGCTGGTATTTTGCCCAATGATTTAATCTCCCATATTGATGGCGAAGCGATATTGGGGCTAACCTTATCTGAGGCGGTGCATTTAATGCGTGGCAAAAGCGGCACCGCTATTGACCTGACTATCATAAGAGAAACTGCCAGAAAAGAAGGGGGTGGCACCAGCGAGCCCTTACAGGTGAAAATTGTCCGCGATATTATTCGCATCCGCCCAGTGCGCACCCGTGTCGAGGGGGTTGATAAAAACATCGCCTATATTCGCATTACGACATTCAACATCCATACCAGTGATAATCTGCGTGAGGCGTTTGCCCAATTGCGTGATGATATTGGCGATAAAAATCTGGTCGGGTTCATTATTGATTTGCGTAATAATCCGGGCGGCTTGTTGGAAGAAGCCGTCTCTGTATCCGATATGATGCTGACACAAGGCGAAATCGTTTCCACACGCGGGCGTCATAAACGCGACGCCGCCCGCTATACCGCACAACGCGGCGATGCCGCCAGCCATAAAGGACGCGCCTATCCGATTATCGTTATGGTGAATGGTGGTTCCGCTTCTGCCTCTGAAATTGTTGCGGGGGCTTTGCAAGACCACCACCGCGCCATCATTGTCGGCACGCAAAGTTTTGGTAAAGGGAGTGTGCAAACGATTACGCCCCTGCCCAATCAAGGCGCCTTGCGGATGACAACGGCACGATATTTTACCCCCTCTGGGCGCTCTATTCAATCTTTGGGGATTACCCCCGATATTACAATCGCGCAAAAACTGCCCGATGATTTGAAAAATATAACCGGGCGACGTGAAGCAGATTTGCGTGGTTCATTAAAAGGGCAAAATATAGATGGCGGCAGCAATCAAAAACCTGCATCTGAAATAGAAAATGAAGCGGGCGCGGGTGCAGAAAATAAGAGAGAAGTGGAAAATGAAAAACCCAAAAAGCATGTTGCTTTTATTCCACCCGACCCAAAAGATGATGAGCAATTGCAAAAGACCATTCGTTTATTGGAAGACCTAAACCTCTTTAAGAATTCGGGAGATAAGAAAACATCATGACCGAAAATACTCCTGCCATTAATTATGACGCGCCTGATTATGCGCCCCCTAATTATGGGAGCGACCACCCCGCCCAAAAACTAGCATGGCGGGCATGTGTCGGGATTGTTCTGCTCAATAAGCACGGGCAAGTGTTTAGCGGTCATCGGTGTAAAGGGGATTTTTTCCCCCCCTCATTAGATAAGAACGCGCCGCTTTGGCAATATCCACAAGGCGGTATTGATGCGGGGGAAACGCCTTGTGCTGCCGCCTTGCGGGAGCTGGAAGAAGAAACAGGCGTCAAAGCAAAAGACACCGCGCTTATTTATGAACTGCCCTATTGGCTGACTTATGATTTTCCCGCCCATTTAATAGCGGCATCATTTAGGGGAGGCGGTAAGGGAGGCGGTAAGGGTAATTATCGCGGGCAAAGACAAAAATGGTTTGCTATGCGCTTGACCGCGCCTGATTCTGCTATTGTGTTAGATGCTTATAAAAAGCCCGAATTTGATGATTGGCAATGGCGCACTCTTAATGAGTGTGCGGATTTGGTTATTCCTTTTAAGCGTCATATTTATACGCATTTAGCACAACGCCTTGCTTATTTAGAGGTGTAGATTATGACCGATACTTCTTTATCAGCCCCTTTATCAGACTTGCCGATTATTGATTTTCAAAATATGGATCGTGATACCATTGACATTATTGACCGCCAATGTCGGGCTTGTGGGTTTTTCTATCTTGCCAATCATGGCATAGAGACACAAATTGCTGCCGCCTTTGCTGCCGCGCAAGCATTCTTTGCCCTGCCTGATAATGTCAAACAAGAAATTGCGATTGAGCACTCGCCTTGTCATCGCGGCTGGTTCCAAATAGGCGGCGAAGCTTTAGATGGTCGTGCCCACCCCGAAGGTGATTATAAAGAGGGTATAAAAATCGGGCGTGATTGTGGCGCAACACATCCACGTGTGAAGGCGGGGGTGGCGCTGCACGGCCCCAATCAATATGCGGCGCTTGACGGTTGGCGCGAGGCTATGGATGAATGTTATAGCGCTTGCGAGGATGTAAGCCGTGCCCTTATGGCGGCGTTGGCACAAGCGCTATCCTTGCCGCCTGATTATTTTAATCAATATCTGCACGAGCCGATGGCGACGCTTGCTCCTTTGCATTATCCGCCTCTGCCTAATGGTAAAGTTATTAGTGCTGGGGCGCATACAGATTTTGGTTGTCTGACATTGCTCGCCCAACAAGATATTGGTGGCTTACAAATCTGCGATGCGCAAAACAATTGGGTTGATGTGCCGCCGCACCCTATTGGCTACACCCCTACTGGCTACACCCCTACTGGCTACACCCCTACTGGCTACGCTGGCCCCAATATGCTGGTTGTCAATATCGGTGATATGATGCAAAAATGGACGGGCGGGCATTATCGCTCTTTGCGGCATCGGGTTATCAATCGCGCTATCAATCCCTCTGTCAATCCCTCTGTCAATCCCCCTG
>JAAOIL010000059.1 GCA_015163825.1 Alphaproteobacteria bacterium
ATGATTATCGCCCCAGTGATAAAGGCGCACATAAAACAAGTGGCGACCTTAAGCGACACGACACGAGGCACAGGTGGCTTCGGCTCAACAGGGGGAAGTTCGACAGGGGGAAACTCGACAGGGGGAATCTCAACAGGTAATTCTAGCAAGGAAAATAAATAATGTCCTCCTCCCCCACAACATCCCCCACAACATCAGTGCCAACATCAATGCCAACATCAGTGCTATCACGCAAAGCCTTATTGGCACTAGAGGCGGTGGTTGATGTCGCCCTACACGCCCGCCCTAATCCCGTGCAAGCCCGTGATATAACCGCCCGCCAAGGTGTGCCACAACGTTATTTAGAGCAAGTCATGCAAAGTCTGGTGCGGGCCAATATCTTGCGGGGGGTGCGCGGACCCCACGGTGGTTATCGCCTCGCAAGAGAACGCCGCCGCATTTCTGTGTTAGAGATCGTGCAAGTCATACAAGCAGACTCGACTTATAAAAAAGGGGGGACTTATAAAGGGAGGAATTATAAAGAAGAGCAACCCGCCTATTCCGCCTATTCCGCCTTGGGCAAACAAATTATCGCACCTTTTCATAACCGCTTATGTCAATCTATGGTGCGTGAAATAGGCGACACCACCATTGACGATTTATGCGCTACTCTTGATAATGGGGCTGATAATAAAACTGAAAATAAACCAGACGCCAACCCCGATTTTAATATCTAATCATCATATAACACTAGCACTATATTGAAGGAGATTATTATGGATACTATAGGACGCGGTAAAATCTACAATGACATTACAGAAACGATAGGCAATACACCTCTGGTGCGGCTTTCGCGGCTGGCATCAGAAATGGGGGTGGGTGCCAATTTATTGGCTAAGTTAGAATTCTTTAACCCAATTGCCAGCGTCAAAGACCGCATCGGGGTCGCCATGATAGAGGCACTAGAAGAAGAGGGCAAACTGACCCCCGATAATGTGGTGGTGGAGCCGACATCGGGCAATACAGGGATTGCCTTAGCGTTTGCCTGTGCTGCCAAAGGCTATGCGTTGGTTTTGTGTATGCCTGAGAGTATGTCGTTAGAGCGCCGCAAAATGCTTTTGCTCTTGGGGGCAAAACTGGAATTAACACCCGCCGCAGAGGGAATGGCGGGGGCGATTGCACGCGCTGAATCTATGTGTGCGCAAAATCCCCACTGGGTTATGCCGCAACAATTTAACAACCCCGCCAACCCGGCTATTCACCGCCGCACCACCGCAGAGGAAATCTGGAACGACACAAAGGGCGGCGTGGATATGGTTATTTCAGGGGTCGGCACGGGCGGCACTTTCACAGGTATTGGCAGTGTGTTGAAGCCGCGCAAACCAGAGCTAGCAATGATTGCCGTTGAACCAGAAGACAGCCCCATTTTATCGGGCGGGGCGGCGGGACCGCATAAAATACAAGGCATTGGCGCAGGCTTTATACCGAACAATATGGATATGTCTTTGATTGATGAAGTCATCACCATCAGCAATGAAACCGCTTTTGAACAAGCGCGAAAACTCGCCGCCCTAGAAGGTATTCCGGTCGGTATTAGTTCAGGGGCTGCCATCGCCGCCGCTATAGAAGTGGGGGTGCGCCCGCAATCACAAGGCAAAAACATTGTTATTATTATCCCCAGTTTTGCCGAGCGTTATCAATCCACGCCATTATTTGAAGGGCTATAATGTGAGCACAAGTGAGCGTTATGAACGCCATATTGTCGTAAAGGAAATCGGTGGTGGCGGACAACAAGCCCTCGCCGCCGCCAAAGTGGCAATTGTTGGGCTGGGGGGGTTAGGCAATCCCCTCGCCCAATATCTCGTGGCGGCAGGGGTCGGCACAGGTGGAGACACAAAGGGGGATATAGGGGGTGGAAAAATAGGTTTGATTGATGATGATGTCGTTGAACTCTCCAACCTACAACGCCAGATATTATTTTGCGAAGCCGATATTGGCAAGCCGAAAGTGCAGTGTGCTGCCGCAAGATTAAAGGCTTTGAATAGCGATTGCCATATCATCACACATCAGTGCCGCCTGACACCCGCGACCGCAGATATTTTAGAGGATTATGATATTATCGCCGATGCCAGTGATAATTTCACCACGCGTTTTTTAATCAATGATATTTGCCAGCTGCAAAGCACGGGTCAAAAAAAAGTGCTGGTCAGTGCCGCTTGCACACAATTTGCGGGGCACATCACCACCTTCACGCCACAAAGCGGGCTAAACTATCGCGATTTTGTGCCAGAAGCCCCCACCCCACAAGATAATCACTGCGCCACACAAGGTATTATCGGGGCAGTGGCGGGTGTCGTTGGCAGCCTACAAGCCTTAGAAATTATCAAAGAAATAACAAAGGCGGGAGAGTCTCTGGCGGGGCGGGTGCTTATTTATGATGGTCTTGCCGCCACAACACGCCTCGTGCAGCTATCGCCCGATAAAAATCTATCGCCTCCTCCCACACACAATTATGATTAGATTTTTTATGATTATAGGGGTTGGCACTTTATTGAGTGCTGTTTTATTTATTAGCAATAGCGAGCAGTTTTCTGCTTATGCCCAAGAACAGAAAATTAATTCTGCCCCCACAAATAAGCACATAAATGGCGCAAGTGGTTTGCCCTTGCCGCGTTTTGTATCGCTCAAACATAATCGTGCCATTGTGCGTTCTGGACCGCGACGTATCTATCCGCAATTATGGGAATATCGCCGTGCCACCTTACCACTTGAAATCATTGAAGAATATGGCAGATGGCGGCGGGTGCGCGATATACAAGGCGATGAAGGCTGGATGGCAGCTCAACTTTTTAGTGCCAAACGCTATGTCATATTGCGTGGCACCCCGACCAGCCATGCCTTGCGCCGTGCGCCCCACTTTCAAGCGGGGATTATCGCTTTTGTGCAAGCCGATGTCATCGCGAAACTCTTAAAATGCCAAAATAATTGGTGCGCCCTGTCCATAAAAAATAAACAAGGCTGGCTAGCGAGCGATGCCTTATGGGGTCTTTATGACTTTGAAGCCGATGATTTTGAAGCCGACAATTTTAATGCTGATGATTAAGTTTTAGATTTAATTCGTAAAGTTATATCAACACTATCTAGCGCATAGCCTTGTGGGGGCGGGGGCAAATGCCCTAATGCCACTTGCGTGTGTGGCACATCAATCAAGCGGGCTTCCTCTTCAATATAAAAATGATGATGCGCTTCCAGATTGGTATCAAAATAATGACCGCCATTGTGATCCACCACGACCTCGCGCAATAGCCCAGCATCACGAAACTGATTGAGCGTATTATAAATTGTCGCTTGCGACACAC
>JAAOIL010000060.1 GCA_015163825.1 Alphaproteobacteria bacterium
AAAATAGAAACCATACAAATCCCGCAAGATAAAATCCGCGATGTCATTGGCACAGGCGGTAAAGTCATTCGCGAGATTGTCGAAACCACAGGCGCAAAAGTATCGGTCAATGATGACGGCTTGGTCAATGTCGCCGCCAGCGATAGCGAAGCGATTAAAGCCGCCTTAGACTGGATACGTTCTATCACTGCCGAACCAGAAGTCGGTATGATATATGACGGCACAGTCGTTAAAACGATGGACTTTGGCGCTTTTGTTAATTTCTTCGGCAAACGCGATGGCTTGGTGCATATTTCACAACTGGCAGAGACACGGGTTGCTAAAACCACCGATGTTGTCAAAGAAGGCGATAGCGTTAAGGTGAAACTTATGGGCTTTGATGATAGGGGCAAAAGCCGCCTATCTATGAAAGTCGTGGATCAAGAAAGCGGCGCCGACTTAGAATCTGACGGGGGTGAGACTGGCGGCAGTGAGACTGGCGGCAGTGAAACTGGTGATTCTGGCGACAGCGCCTCTTCCGATTCTGATGAGTAATATCTCTAGCGTCTAGCGATTGATTTTTTACCTCTAAACGCGTTTGAGGGCGAGGCTGCCATTGGTGCCGCCGAAGCCGAAACTATTGGAGAGCACGCAGTTTAGTTTCACATTTTCACGCAATTCTTGCACGATAGGCATATCGGCAAAATCTGGGTCAAGCTTGTCTATATTGGCGGAGGCGGCGATGAAATCGCCTTTCATCATCAAGAGCGCATAAATCGCTTCTTGCACACCCGCGCCGCCGAGGGAATGTCCCGTCAGCGATTTTGTGGCACTAATGGGTGGGCAATCGCCGCCAAAGACTTCACGCAAAGCTTCTATTTCACGGCGATCGCCAATCGGCGTAGAGGTGGCGTGGGGGTTGAGATAATCCACAGGGCAATCAAGTGTTTTGATGGCTTGTTGCATACAACGCACCGCCCCTTCGCCTGATGGCTGCACCATATCATAGCCGTCAGAGGTTGCGCCATAACCGACAATCTCTGCATGAATGGTGGCGCCGCGTGCTTTGGCGTGTTCCATTTCTTCCAATATCATCACGCCTGCGCCGCCGGCGATAACAAAGCCATCGCGGTCGGCATCATAAGCGCGCGAAGCGCGTGTCGGGGTATCATTGAAATTGGAAGACATCGCCCCCATCGCATCAAACATAACGGAGAGACCCCAATAAAGTTCTTCACCCCCACCTGCCAGCATAATATCTTGCTTGCCCCATTGTATGAGCTCGGCAGCATTACCAACACAATGCGCCGAAGTGGCACAGGCTGATGAAATAGAATAATTGACGCCTTTGATATGAAAAGGCGTTGCCAATGTTGCGGAATGGGTGGAAGACATTGTTTTGGGAACGGCAAAAGGACCAGCGCGTTTTGGACCACCCGCACGCACTTTATCCACGCCTTCAATAATCGCTTCGACACTAGGGCCGCCTGAGCCCATAATAATACCGGTCATTGGGTTTGAAATATCATCTTCGCCCAAACCAGAATCGCCTAAGGCTTCGGTCAGGGCAATATGATTCCATATCGTGCCCGTGCCCATAAAGCGGCGCACCCGTTTATCGACTAAACCTGTTGTATCAATCGTCGGCTCGCCCGCTATTTGCGAGCGGAATTTATGCTCCACCTGTGCGGGGGCGGTGCGTATGCCGGATTTGCCAGCGCGTAAAGCATTACTAACTTCGTTGACATTATTGCCAATGCTTGAAACAATTCCAATGCCGGTTATAGCGACGCGTCTCATTTTATCTCCTCATTCTCTTATCATTTTGATGTTCTTATTATTATTATGATGCGCCAAATAGACCGACGCGCAAACCTTCGGCTTCGTAAATCACTTCACCATCGGCAATCAATCGTGCCTCGCCAATACCCATAATGAGGCTACGATTGATAATGCGTTTAATATCAACCTCATAGCGCACAAGTTTGGTGTCAGGCAAGACCTCCCCCTTAAACTGCACACCGCCACCGCCTAAGGCGCGACCACGACCAGCATAACCCGCCCATGCCATATAAAAACCAAGCAATTGCCACATCGCATCTAGCCCCAAACAACCGGGCATGACAGGGTCATCAAAAAAATGGCAATCAAAAAACCATAAATCAGGCTTTATATCTAACTCTGCCGCTAAAAAGCCTTTGCCATATTTGCCGCCTGCTTCATCTATATCAACAATGCGGTCAAACATCAACATGGGGGGCTTCGGTAGGCGTCCATTTGCCGCCCCGAATAATTTACCCTGTGCACATTCTAGCAATTCTTCGTAATTAAATGCGTTCTTATATTTGCCCATCAGTCTCATCCTTTTGTTTTAAGCTTTTGTTTTAAGTTTTGCGTCAAAATGGATAATAAGTCTAGCACTTAGGCTCTATTTGTCAAATAGTGTAAAGCATTTGACAATAAACGCCGCTTCTTTTATTGTTTTGAATGATTCTAAAGAAGGAATAAAAGCAGGATTAAAAGCAGGATTAAAAGCATGACACTTTTTATATTAAGCCCCCTCCAAGAAGAAAAAATGGCGCAATGCTTACACCAAGCGGGTTTGCGTAAAACCATGCCGCGTCTTGCTTTGGCGCATTTATTATTCGCCGCCAAAACAACCCCGCGCCATGTCACCGCCGAGAGCCTATTTGAGGAGGCGAAATCTGCCAATATATGTGTGTCGCAAGCGACAATTTATAATACGCTCAATCAGTTTCGTGATGCCGGGCTATTGCGCGAGGTCGTGGTGGATCACAATGGCGGTCATTATTTTGATACCAATCTGGAAGCGCATCATCATTTTTATATTGAAGAAGAAGCCCGCTTGATTGATGTGCCACACACGCAAGTGGCATTAGGGCATTTGCCCCCGCCCCCACAAGGCTATGCGCTAGATAGTGTTGATATAACTTTACGAATTAAATCTAAAACTTAAATATAAGACTTAATCTTTAGTCATCAGCATTAAAATTGTCGGCTTCAAAATCATCGGCTTCAAAGTCATAAAGACCCCATAAGGCATCGCTCGCTAGCCAGCCTTGTTTATTTTTTATGGACAGGGCGCACCAATTATTTTGGCATTTTAAGAGTTTCG
>JAAOIL010000005.1 GCA_015163825.1 Alphaproteobacteria bacterium
AGAGCGCAAAGGCGGCAATCCTTTTTCTATGTCTATCGTGGCATCAGGGTCGGTATAAGCCCCCGATGTATCATATAAATAAATAGGCGGATTGGCTTCACTGGTTGCAGAACTGGCTAAATCTAGGGGCGTGTCGCTTTGCATGACACAGCGCATCGCCACGCGCAAATCAGGGCGCGAGCCCTCTATATAGACTTTCTGGCTGGCAGGCAGCCCAACCCGCAATGACGGATCAATATCGGCAGGGGCGGTATCATCTTTTGACATATCTTAATTATAAAGCGTGTCCCGCCGCCCGACAAGCCTAGACAACCCCCGCAAAGATATTATCCACAGCCCCGACTTGGCATTAATAATTAAAACCGCCTCTAAAACCGAATGGTCGGTCCAATAAACCAACCACTGGTATCAATGCTGTTACCTGTTGCTTTATATATAGCCCGCACGCTGATATGGTCTGTAATATCAAAATCAACACCCCCGCCAAAAACAACATCCACTTCATCAATTTGTTCATCTATATTACCTGCCTTTATTTCAATAGAGTAATACATAACACCCAACATGGCGATAGGGCGGACACGATATTTAAAAGGGGTTGCCACCAAAACGATTTCGCCTACATGACCTTCTATGGCACTGCTCGCATCAAAGTCGTGATAGGTATATGTTGCTTCAGCCGCCAAAAAGGGGTGGGGCTGATAGCCAAATGTAAGAGCAAAAGCATCTGTATCCAAATCATTAATTACACCACTGCCGTCAAGTACGCTTTGCCCATAGCTGAAATTAATATAAAAAGGTTTTTCCTGTGCGGGGTTAGCAGAAGCCGTCGTTGCCAGACTTGCACTTGTCAAAAGAGTCAAAGCAAGTGCCGTATGTGTCAAAAATTTAGTCATAATAGTATTCCTCCATAAATTGTAAAATCCGCCCACTCATATATAAATTGGTGTAGCGTGTCAATACCTCGCCCTCGCTCTCGTCCTGTCTCACCCTCTCTCTTCCTTCCCACCCAATCGGGCAAAATTATCTGTGAATTATCACAATAAAATACTTGCACCGCTCCCCTCTAGCGTGGTAAAAACAATGACGCTAGCGTCATAATTCCACAATAATATGACGCCAAATAAAACATTTTAGGAGGACTATAAAATGAGTGAAGCAATTAAACTGAATATGGATGATGCGCATGCCGCAGCCTATGCCACCAACCTTGATGAGTTAGACATCGGCGATGCGAAACATTGGGCCCCGACCGAGAATTATTGGGCGTTGTTTGAACGCCTTCGCAAGGAAGCACCGCTTCACAAATGCACCGTGAATGAGGAAGAGCGTGTTGGCGATTATTGGTCGGTGACCCGCTATAATGACATTATGGCGATAGATACAGACCATAAGCGGTTTTCGTCTGATAAGGCGATTGTGTTGGTAGACCCTGAAGAAGATTTTGTCTTACCGATGTTCATCGCGATGGACCAGCCCAAGCATGATGCCCAGCGCAAGACTGTTTCCCCTGTTGTCGCGCCTTCTAATTTGATGAATATGGAGGGTTTGATTCGCGAGCGCACTCAAAAAGTTTTGGATAGCATCCCCGTTGGCGAACCTTTTGATTGGGTAGAGACCGTTTCAATAGAACTGACGACAATGATGTTAGCGACATTATTTGATTTCCCCTTTGAGGACAGAGCCAAGCTCACGCGTTGGTCAGATGTGGCGACTGCCGATGAAGAGATGGGTGGCGTGATAGACAGCAACGAGCAACGCCGTGAGGAACTGCTAGAATGCCTCGCCTATTTCACGAAATTGTGGAATGAGCGTGTTAATGAGCCGCCACGCGGCGATCTTGTTTCCATGCTCGCGCATGGTAAAGAGACCCGCAATATGGAGCCGTTTGAATATCTCGGCAATCTTATATTGCTCATCGTTGGTGGCAATGATACGACTCGCAATTCTATGACGGGTGGTATTTATGCGGCTTGCGGTCTTTTCCCAGAGCAGTTTAAGAAGCTCCAAGCCAATCCCGACCTTATCCCGAATGCGGTTAGCGAGATTATTCGCTGGCAAACCCCGCTTGCTTATATGCGCCGCACCGCTTTGGAAGATGTAGAGATGCACGGCAAAACCATCAAAAAAGGCGATAAAGTCGCTATGTGGTATGTCTCTGGCAATCGTGATGATACGGTGATTGAAAACCCGAATCATTTACTGGTAGATCGCAAAAATGCACGTCGTCATTTATCATTTGGCTTTGGTATTCACCGCTGTGTTGGCAACAGATTGGGTGAGATGCAGTTAAAAATCCTTTGGGAAGAAATTTTAGCGCGTTTCAAATCCATAGAAGTTTTGGGCGAACCAACACGTGTGCCGTCATCTTTTGTTAAGGGCTACATCAAAATGATGGTGCAAGTCGAAGCGAAATAAGACGGGTGGATTGCGCAAATAAAATAGGCTTGGTTACAGGTGCGGCGGCAGGTATTGGTCGCGCCTGTGCCATAGCCTTGGCGCAAGCGGGGGCGCAAGTCATCGCCACC
>JAAOIL010000061.1 GCA_015163825.1 Alphaproteobacteria bacterium
ACATTCTCCGCATCACTACAATGCGATTGGAATTTGTGCCTTTATTGTTATTTTTCACACCCCAGCAGTTTGCAGTTTTTGTGAATTTTTGTTGATTAACAATTACACCTAACACTTCTAGGGGTAATTTATGTGCCGCTTGTGCGACATAATGTTCTAGCAAAATTTTACCTCCACGCACTTCACCTACCTCATAAGCAATATAACCCCCTCGTTTTACAATGCGTGTTAATTCTTGTAATACATTGTGTGTAAAGTCTGTCCAATCTTCAACATTTTTACACATAGAGATTGGCACTGCGTCTGCATCAATATCGGCGAACCAGCAGCGCAACCAATTGTCTTGTGCGTATTGCACAACATCCAAAAAGGGTGGTGAGGTTACCACTAAATCTACAGCAGAATCGGGCACAAAAGAAGTGTCATCTGCAGGTGCGGTTCCAAGTTTTACGTCACCATATTCAAATGGCTGAACTTGGCTTAATAATGTTTTGCTTTTTTTTAGGATAATGCTTTTGACTTCACGTTCGGGTGGTATTTGTTGGCGTTGCATATTGATTTTAGCTTGGCGTTTAGCACTAACGGCTTGATTGGGCGGGAGGGTGTAAACAGAAAAGAACCCAGACGAGTGTCCTGTTAAGCGATTGAGAGCAATCATTCGAATCCAATTATCTATTTTATCTAATTTTCGCCCCGCAAAATGTGCTTTCAATGCATAGATACGCTGCAATGTTTGTGGGTGATAAAAGGCAAGTAAAGTTTCATCCACTTCATATTGTGAAGACCAGTCTATGCTGTCTAGTCTTTTTGCAATTTCAGGTAATGTTGGCGGCGCAAGGCGTGGGGCAATCAACATTTTACTTAAAGGATTAATATCATTACCATAAGCGCGTCTCCCCATCAAAGATGCTTGCAAAGGTGTTGTGCCTCGTCCCATGAAGGGATCGTAAATAACATCACCTGCTTGTGTAAGGCGCTTGATAAAAAATTCGGGTAATTCTGCCTTAAAGCAGGCACGATAACTTATTTCATGCAAACGATTGGATTGCCGTTGTGAGGCAGTCCAATAATCATTGACATAATAATCTAACCCGTCAGAATGAAATATCTCTGTTTGTTGTCCAATGCGGTCAAACGATTTTATTGTTTCAATAAAGTCATTATCCACGCCCACTTTACGCGAAGGCGAAAAAGTTAAATCCATTTGTGGTGCGAGTGCTTGCGACATAATCTTATATTAAAGTGATTCGTTCACAAATCCAAGATGGTTAGGGTGATTTGCACTTTATCATCTGTGTCTAGGGCTGCGGTTTTTCGTGCTTCTTTGTTGAGGAGGAGCAGATATTTGCCATCGCTAGGGAATATGGAACTGCGCCATGTGGCTTCTTTGCCCGCCTTTTCTCCTGCCTTTTCCCCCGCCTTTCCTCCGCTTTTTTTGGCGGCTACATCTACTTTGAGGGACTTAAACCCCCGCATCAGGTGCGAGGAAAAATGGGTAATATGATTAGATTCGCCTTCAGGCACGAGCACGAAAAAATAGGTTGCTTTTCGTCCTGATGATTGTTGGACTTTTGCTTCAAATTTATATTCCAGAGTGTCCATAAGATGGTTATTATAGCGATTATGATACGCTCTGTCTTTATTTACCTTTTGCTTGCGCCGCTATATATTTATCGGTGGTTTGTGTCGCCCTTGCTTGGTGCGCGGTGTCGTTATTTACCGACTTGTTCGGAATATGCGGCGGATGCGGTGCGTTTGCATGGGGCGTGGGCTGGTGGTTGGCTGGCAGCGAAGCGGATATTGCGATGCCACCCGATAGCGGCACTAGGCGGCAGCAGTGGATACGACCCCGCCCCCCTTGAGGTTTCTTGCTATTACTGGTATGCACCATTTTTGATAAGAGGACAAAGACAAGATGATAACACTGACCCTTCCTGATGGTGCGTCTCGCACATTTGATGCGCCGCTTAGCGGTGCGGCATTGGCTGCGGCTATATCAAAGTCGCTAGCGAAGAAAGCGATAGCGCTGGTGCTTGATGGCGCGGTTGTAGATTTAGCGACCCAGATAGAGCACGATGCACAAGTGGCGATTGTCACGCCCGACACACCAGAGGGGCTGGCAGTGTTGCGTCATGATTGTGCGCATATATTGGCGGAGGCTGTGCAAGAACTTTTCCCCGATACCCAAGTGACGATAGGTCCTGTTATTGATGACGGCTTTTATTACGACTTTGCGCGGGAGGTGCCATTTAGCCTTGATGATTTTGAAGCGATAGAAAATCGTATGCGCGCGATTGTTGATAGAGATGAAGAGATTGTTCGTGAAATCTGGGCGCGCGATAAAGCGGTGGCGCATTTCAAAGAAATAGGCGAGCATTATAAGGCGGAGATTATCGCCAGCATTCCAGAGGGAGAAGATGTCAGTATTTATCGTCAAGGCGATTGGCAGGATTTGTGTCGTGGTCCGCATTTGCCATCAACAGGCAAACTTGGCAAAGCCTTTAAGCTAACGAAATTAGCGGGGGCTTATTGGCGTGGCGATAGCAATAATGAAGTCTTGCAGCGCATTTATGGCACTTGCTGGGCGAGCGATAAAGAACTGCAAGCCTATCTGACAATGATAGAAGAGGCAGAAGCCCGCGACCATCGCAAGATAGGGCGCGAAATGGATTTGTTCCACTTACAAGAAGAAGCGCAAGGCTCTGTGTTTTGGCATGATAAGGGTTATATTATTTGGCAAGCGCTAGAGCAATATATCAGGCGGCGGTTGCAGGCGGCAGATTATCAGGAGGTGAAGACCCCACAGATATTAGACATGCGGTTTTGGCAACAATCGGGACATTGGGATAAGTTTCGCGAAAATATGTTTGTCGTGCCAGATGAAGTGCCATCAATAGAAGAAGAGGCGCATGTCATTACAGGTAAAGCCGATTTAATGGCATTGAAACCGATGAATTGTCCGGCGCACGTGCAGATATTCAAACAGGGCATAAAAAGTTATCGCGACTTGCCTATTCGTATGGCGGAGTTTGGTTGTTGCCACCGTAACGAACCACATGGGGCATTGCATGGGCTTATGCGTGTGCGCCAAATGACACAAGATGATGCGCATATTTTTTGTCGTGAAGATCAAATCATAGAAGAGGCGGTTGAGTTTTGTCATCTCGTGCAACTTGTTTATAAAGATATGGGTTTTGATGATGTTATGGTGAAACTGGCATTGCGCCCCGAAACACGCGCTGGCAGCGATGAAGTTTGGGATAGAGCCGAAGAGAGGTTGCGGTCTGCTTTGCAAAGTGCGGGGCTAGAATGGGAAGAGTTAGACGATGAAGGCGCATTTTATGGTCCTAAAATAGAATATCACTTGCGTGATGCCATAGGGCGCACATGGCAATGCGCAACTTTACAATTAGATTTCGTTATGCCGGAACGATTAGACGCAACCTATATCGGTGAAGATGGCAATAAGCATCGCCCTGTTATGTTACATCGTGCCGTGCTTGGTTCGGTGGAACGTTTTATTGGTATTTTGATTGAAAACTATGTTGGGCGTTTTCCCTTATGGCTCGCCCCCGAACAAGTGGTGATATGTCCGATAACCAGCGAAGCCGACAGCTATGGCGAAGAAGTGCTGACGGCTTGCAAACAAGCAGGCTTGCGAGCACGGCTAGATGTGCGCAACGAAAAAATCAATTACAAAGTGCGCGAACATTCCCATGCAAAAGTGCCAGTGATATTGGCGGTCGGTATGCGCGAGGCGGAGGCAAAGTCGGTCTCTGTGCGCCGCTTGGGCGTGAAGGAACAATCGGTGCAAGCCTTAACAGAAGTTGTTACGGCTTTGCAGACCGAAGCCACGCCTCCAGATTTAAGGGGCTAAAATTTATACTCCACCTCAAAACGCATATAATCGCCGCGTGCGGTAAAGGCGATATTCGGCAGAGAGGGAGGTGCCAGCCCGAAACGTTGCTCGCCCTTACCAAAGCGTAAAATAAGCGGCAAGCGTGGCACATCATAAGCGACATAATACATTTGCGTTAGACTGCGATAATTATTTTTGTGGTCGTGGAAGTAATCGGTCTCTTGCCCGAAGGCTAACCCCCCATAACCCAATTGCGCTCTATACACCGCCCCTTGCCATCGCGCTTTATTGAAAAGGAACTCTCTATATTCCGCTTCTTGTGTTAAGTGCCATCGCCCGATCGATATTTTATCCCCAAAGGCGAGGCTTGCGCCATAGCCTATTGTGTTATTATTACTATTGAAAAGAAAATGCAAACTCACAGCACTTGATTTTTCACGGATGATTTTCTTTTCTATTTTTGCCAATTTCAATATGTATTGCGCAATAGTTTGCGTGAAAGGCGGCAGCAATCCATTTTTAAGGGGTGTCGTGCGCTTCACAGTTATTTCAAAGAAATTAGATTCTGCAAAGGCGCGACCATTCACCTCACTGCGGCTTTGTAGATATTTGAAAGTCGTAGCGTATTTCTTGTGCAGCCCATATTCAATATATGTGTCGTAATCTTCTGCATCATAATTGATAGCGAGAAAGTTGTTCGTATATTCATAGGTATTATATTTGGTAATGATTTTGCGCTCGCCTTTTTTGGGAAGCCATGCGCCCGCTTCGGCGATGATAGGATTCAATAAAAGCACACACACAAATATAATCACTGCCACCACTTGAGAGAACATCAGCCTATCCTATTCTTATTATTGACCTTTTTGTTTTTTGGGAGCATACCATCTTTTCAAACTAAATACATCATTTGTGAGGCGGCTTTGCTAAAAGATATTACCACATTGCTGAATCTGGCGTGGCCAGTGATTATCAGCAGAATAGGCATTATTGCTCTATCGGTTACCGATACGATTATGGTTGGGCAATATGCGTCGGCGCATTTGGCTTATCTGGGGATAGGGCTTGTGCCGAGCAACATAGCGATTGTGATATTGTTGGGTTTGTTGATGGGCAGTTCGGTATTGGTCTCGCGGGCTTATGGGGCGGGTGATAAAACCCGCGCGGGGCAGATATGGATGATGTCGTTGATGTGGTCGTTTCTGCTGGGCATAGCGGCGTTGATATTTTGTGCTTTTGGCGAAGAATTCCTCCGTGTCTTCGGGCAACCAGAAGAGATTGCCCTCAATGGTGGGGCGGTTTCTCTTATTGCGGGGTTAGGTTTGCCATTTTCGGCTCTTTATATGACGACCTCTTTCTTTTTAGAGGGGGCTCGTAATCCACGCCCCGTTATGGTGATAATGATAGCGGCGAATATCATAAACATCTTTGCCAGTTATGTGTTGGTGTATGGTGTTTATGGTTTTCCAGAATTGGGGGCGATAGGGTCTATATGGGCAAGTTTTATCATCCGCCTATTTATGCTGGTGGCGATATTATATTATCTGTTTACATGGTTTGATTACAAATCATACGGCATTTCATGGCAAGCAATACGCCATTGGTTGCGCCAATGGTTCAGCACCCGCGATTATCGCGATGTAGGATACGCATCAGGGCTATCTATCGGCTTAGAAAATCTTGCTTTTAATACATTAGCCCTTTTCGCAGGGATGTTAGGCTTGATGGTTGCTGCCGCCCACACCATCACCATCACGATTTATATCGTCTTTTATATGGCGGGGTTAGGGTTGGGTGTGGCGACATCGGTTAATATCGGCAATGCTTATGGCGCAGGCGATATGCGTATGGTTAAACGTTGGGCGCAAATCGGTATGGTTATCATCGCTCTTGCCTCGGCGCCATCGGTGGTGGTGATGATATTTTGGGCAGAAGACATCGCCCGCTTATTCAATCGTGATGCCCAAGTCGTGGCACTCGCCGCCGCCCTTGTTTCCTATTCAGCCCTCGCCCTTATGTTTGATGCCGCCCAAAGTTGCTTGTCTATGTCATTGCGGGCTATCGGCGATAACTGGTTCCCTAGCTATGCCCACACAATCATCTATCTCTTATTAATGTTGCCGATTACCTATGTGCTTATGTTCCCCCTAGAGCGAGGCGCATTTGGTTTGATAGAAGGTCTCTATATCGGCACAGCCTTACCACTCGTGGCGATGGCATGGCGCTATCATCATATTATGAAATCACTTAATGTTGCCCCAAAGAAAGACCCGCCAAAGAAAGACCCGCCAAAGAAAGACCCGCCAAAGAAAGACCCGCCAAAGAAAGACCCGCCAAAGTGAGGGTGCATAGCAGAGCCTTGGCGGGTTCAATCTCCCCCAATATACACACATTTTCCCAAAAGTGAAGCTAATTACCAAAAAATCCCCAAATTACCAAATTTCCTTTATTTCTGGGGCTTCCACGTCCTATGATTCTTCCAATCTTTTGGGAATCCCATCTCATCTAGCGGCACATCGGGGTGTTTTTCTATAAGCACAAGGAATCGTTTTTGCCATGTATGATTCGGCTCAATGATATCCATCAGATACACAATAATGACAAGGCTATTATAAATTCGATTATCATCCACGAAATCGCCTGCGGTCAAAACATAATTATGGTGCGGTGGATATATTGGTTGCACATTTTTGAAATCGCGTTCCCAAAGGCAAGCGAAGTGTGCGCAGCTATTCCGTACAATCGTTAAATGTCGCAACCAAGATTGTAAGACGGCAGAGTGGATACGATAAACTTTTGCAATATCCTGTCGTGTCTTTTTATCATTCAGCGCTCTATACCAGCGCGATAAAGATCCAAAGGACAACACTTCACTAACCACCCATATTGGGGGTGTTTCGTGGAGGTGTCCATATTTTCTTATTTGATGTTTTATAAATGGTTTGTCGGAATATTTAATATCGTGTTTCATTTTTTCAAGATTGTCTTGCCAAACATTCCTTTTATTTCCAGTAGAGCGATTGTGAATTTCTTCTATGAGGTGTGCATGTGTTCCATGTGTTGCACTCATTTGATATGCCCAATTTGCTCTGACAGAAACTTCAATATGTTCTAATGCTTCCAATACAAGTTGTCGCAATTTCTTGTCGAAATTATAGAGTGTGAGGATAGTTTCAAATTGTGTATCGGGTATGAAGCGATGGGCTTTATTTTTGACTTCATAGCGATGCCAATAAAGTCCCAACCGATAATAATTGATATGTTGCAGTGCATAGAGAGCATCGGCACGATTATTAACACGCATACCGCGTTTAATTAATTTATCTAATTGCTGATCATAGCTGTGATGTGTTTTGTCATAGGGTGTCATCGCTTAATGTTGCCCGATAATTTTTTTCGTCAATAGGGATTGGCGGTTTTGTTCGTCTATGCCGCATGCCTCTAGCACTTCCATTGTGTGTTCGCCGATTTCGGGGCAGGGACCACGCGGATCTGTGCTTTCGCGCTCACTTAAAGTGTTATTGGATTGACGGAAGCTAATGGGCGAGGCGGGTGCTTTATAGGTGCTACCATCGGCTTTTGGCATATCGGTGAATACGCCTGCGGCTTGCATTTGTGCATCGTTTAGGGCTTGCTCAAAGGATTGCACGGCAGACCAGATGATGCCTTCCGCATTAAGGCGGTCGCCCCATTCTGCTAGGGTGCGTGAGGCGAAGGCTTCATCAAAGAGCGAGACAAGTTCCTCCACATGTTTGCGACGTTTGCGAAAGGATGCGAAGCGTTCGTCTTCGTTCAAGTGTTCCAGCCCTGTCGCGCGTAGGATATTATCCCAATCGGGTTCGCCTGGGCGAGAGTTCATGAATAGCCAGTGTTCGTCTTTGGTAAGAAAGAAGTTGCTGGTGGGAACGATGGCGGCTTCGCGGGGGCGCGATCGTGCGACCCGCCCATAGCGCATATAAGTGCTAAAGTCGGAGCCGACAACATAAGCCCCCGATCGCACCAATGAACTATCCACGAGGATTCCTTCCCCGCTTTTTTGTGCTTTCAACAAGGCGGCGAGGATACCGCTTGTCGTTGCTAGTCCTGTAATGTGGTCGCCCACTGCCACACGCAACGGCATAGGGGCGGAGCCTTTGGGAGTCATCATCCAGCCAATACCAGATTTCGCCCAGAAGGCGGCAGTATCAAATCCGGGTTTATCTTTTTCGTCTCCCTCTAGTCCGAATCCTGTGACACTGGCATAAACCATTTTCGGGTTAATTTTATGGAGGCTATCAAAATCCAACCCTTGTTTTTCTAATTGTGTCGGGCGTAGATTGGTGATGAATACATCGGCATCCACCACCAGTTTTCGCACCAACGCCGCTCCTTCGGGGGTGGATGTGTTAATGGCAACGGCTTTCTTGCCCCGATTATCAAGCGAGAAAACCGGATTATCAGGATAATCATCGGTCATCGCTGTCGCAAAGAATTGCCGCATCGGGCACCCTGCTAGCGGTTCTATTTTGATAACATCCGCCCCCCAATCTGCCATCACACCCCCTGCGGCAGGGGCGGCAATGTAGGTTGCCATTTCAATAACTTTAATTCCTTCAAGCATAAAAGCCTCCCTTTGTTCGGCTCAAATATACTGAAAATAAGCGTAAAAGCAATTGCCTATTCGGGGGCGGCACATTATGCTCCGCCCCCATGACACAGCCCACACCAGCACTTTCAACATCCTCTTTCATTGCGCAGAATTATCGTTTCTTGCTCTTTGGGTTTTTGCTTATGGGGATTGGCAATTTCGGGCAGACTTATTTTATCGCTTTATATCGGATGGATATGCAAATTTATTTCGGGCTTAGCGATATTGGGTTTTCCAATTTATATTCCGCGATGACATTGCTCAGTTCGCTTGCGCTTTTATATACAGGGCAGTTCATAGATAAATGGTCTGCTTCGCGTGTTGCGGGGTTGGTTGTGGTGGCATTGGCTTTGTCGTGTCTGGCGATGGGTTTTTCCCAGAGCCTACTGACATTAGCAATTGCCTTATTTATGTTGCGTCATTTCGGGCAAGGGCTAACGGCGCATACGGCAACGACGGCTATTAGTCGTGCTTATAGTGGTTATCGGGGGCGGTCTTTATCGGTTGTGCAATTGGGTTATGCCAGTTGCGAGAGTGTGTTTCCCTTTATGGCGACAGCCTTGCTTGTCTGGGCGGGGTGGCAACAAAACTGGATATTATTTGCGGGCGCGGTGCTTTTGCTTTTACCGATTATCGTTTATCTGGCAAAGTTTGAGCCCCCACGAGATACCACAGCAAACACAACACCAGACACCAGCCCCCCAGAAATCAATGTTGTTTTTCACGCCACGCGCAAAGATGTTTTGCGTGATATACGTTTTTATTTGGTGTTGCCATTATATTTGGCATCGCCATTTTTCTTAACGGGGATGTTTTTTAATAATGTATTGCTGGCAGAGGAGCGGGGCTGGTCGTTAAACCTATTGGCAACGGCATTTGCCTTTTATGCGATTGTAAAGATTGTGCTGCTGCCTTTATCGGGATATCTGATTGATAGATTTCAGGCTATTCGTGTTTTGCCTTTTGCGGCATTTCCTTTGGCGGGCGCGTTTGGGGTTTTGCTTTTACCGCAAGATATGTTTGGCACAGCCACCCCGATAATTTATTTGGGGTTATGCGGTGTCCATGTTGAACTGATGACGATAGCGGCGGGTGGTTTATGGGTAGAGTTATTTGGCACGAAGCATTTGGGGTCTATTCGCTCTATGATAAGCATGGTGGGCATATTTTCTACGGCGGCGGCACCCATAGTGTTTGGTTATGTATTGGCATATTTTGACTTTACGATATTGTCTGGTGCGGCGATTATTTATATAGCGTTTGCGGCAGGGCTTGCATTTTTATTACCGCGCCTTAAGGTGGCAGTGAACAGATGAAAAGGATAGCGATATGAGTGATAAATTTATTCCCGCAGCGACCGTTTTGATAGTGCGCGATACCCCTTCAGGGGTGGAGGTGTTTATGGTGGTGCGCCATCACGAGATAGATTTTGCGTCAGGGGCTTTGGTTTTTCCGGGTGGCAAGGTTGATGCGGGTGATTTTGATGCGGGCTTGCGTGATTATTGTCCGCAAGCGCAAAACCTATCGGATGATGAACTTGCTTTTCGTGTGGCGGGGGTTCGTGAATCGTATGAGGAGTGTGGCATTTTACTAGCCCGCAAACGAGGCGCAAATGCGTTCATCACAGCGGCACAAGTGCAAGCGCTAGAATCTTGGCGTGATAGATTTAATAACCGCGATGCGTGTATGTTAGATTTCGCGCGTGAAGCGCAGTTAGATTTTGCCGTTGATGCGTTGGCACATTTTGGGCATTGGAAAACACCAGAGATGATGAAGAAACGTTTTGACACACATTTTTTCTTAATCCGTGCCCCGCAAGATCATATCGGCATCCACGATGGTTCTGAGAGTGTGGATAGTGTTTGGATAACGCCACGCACGGCATTGGCAGATGCTGAGGCGGGAACGAGAACGATTATTTTCCCGACTCGTATGAATATCCAAAAACTGGCACAGGCGGCAGATGTTGAAGCGGCGATAGCGGCGTGTGGTGATGTGGTGACCGTGCAACCATTTATAGAGAAAGATGGCGATAAGGTGTATTTGCGTATTCAAGCCAATGCGGGGTATGGCGACCCCCGAGAGGATGTCACGCGCGGTCTCTAATTTGAGTTTCTAATTTTTAAGGCGCAAACTGCTCTGCCAATACTCGTTCTTCAAGGCTGTGATCACTATCAAATAGCATACGCAGCACCCGCGATTTATCTTGGCGAATAGTAACTTCTACAATATCACGCACTTCGCTATGGTCGGCAACGGCACTGACGGGTCGTTTATCGGCTTCTAGTGTTTTGATATTGACGATGGCAGTTTCAGACAACAAAGCCCCCCGCCAGCGACGCGGACGAAAAGCAGAAATC
>JAAOIL010000062.1 GCA_015163825.1 Alphaproteobacteria bacterium
CAGATTTGAGCGCCGGTGTATCGGGGGAGGTGCATCATGTTGATTCTGGTTACCACGCAAGCGGTATGACCTCTTTAGCGAAGGAAGACTAATGTCGCATAATACATTCGGTCATCTTTTCAGGGTAACAACATGGGGCGAAAGTCATGGTGCCGCCATTGGCTGTGTGGTTGATGGTGTGCCGCCTCGCTTACCTATAAGTGAAAATGATTTACAAGTCTGGTTAGACAAACGCCGCCCGGCGCAATCTCGTTTCACCACCCAACGCAAAGAGGCAGATAAAGTGCAGATATTATCGGGCGTCTATAAAGACCCCGACACAGGCAAGCCATGCACGACAGGCACCCCTATTCAATTGATGATAGCCAACACCGACCAACGTTCCAAAGATTACAATGCGATTAAAGATGCCTATCGTCCGGGTCATGCCGATTTCACTTATGACAAAAAATATGGCATAAGAGATCCACGCGGTGGTGGTCGTTCATCAGCACGCGAAACGGCTATGCGTGTGGCGGCGGGTGGCATTGCACGTAAAATCATTGGCGATAAAATAAAAATACGCGGCGCCCTCGTACAAATGGGCGAACATAAAATAGATCGCGAAAAATGGAATTGGAATGCCATTGCCAAAAATCCGTTCTGGTGTCCCGATACAAAAGCCGCCAAGCAATGGGAGACCTATCTTGATGGTGTGCGTAAATCTGGTTCATCTGTCGGGGCGGTCATAGAAATTGTAGCAGAAAATGTGCCTGTCGGTTGGGGTGCGCCTGTTTATGGCAAACTTGATGCCGATTTAGCCGCCGCCATGATGAGCATCAATGCCGTCAAAGGTGTAGAGATTGGCGATGGCTTTGCCACAGCCGCCTTGCGGGGCGAAGACAACGCTGATGAGATTATCACAAAACGCAAAAAACCCCACTTCACCAGCAATCATGCGGGGGGTATTTTGGGGGGTATTTCAACAGGGCAAGATATTGTCGTGCGCTTTGCGGTTAAGCCGACCTCTTCTATTTTGACACCACGCCAAACCATTACGCGTGATAACAAAGAAACCAGTATTCAAACAAAAGGGCGACACGATCCTTGCGTGGGTATTCGTGCTGTGCCTGTTGGCGAAGCGATGATGGCGTGTGTCCTCGCCGACCATAAATTACGCCATATTGCCCAAACACATAATTTGTAATAATGCTCCATAAAATGCCGCATCTCTATCTCATCACGCCCCCGAAGATAGATGACCTTGTCGCTTTTGCTGCCACTTTCGCTTCTCTCGCTTGTGATGATATTGCTTACTTACAATTACGCCTAAAAAACACCAGCGAAGCCGACATCATAAAAGCGGCAGAAACATTACTGCCCTTATGTCGTGCCCATAACATCAATTTAATTATGAACGATAATCCCGCCCTCGCCCGCCTTTGCGATTGCGATGGTGTCCATATCGGGCAAAGCGATATGCCTTACACCCAAGCCCGACAGATTATGGGGGCGGATAAAATCATTGGCGTTACTTGCCATGCCTCATATGATTTAGCGATACAGGCGGCGCAAGCAGGGGCAGATTATGTGGCGTTTGGGGCATTTTATAACAGCCCCACCAAAACAACTGCTAGTGCTGCCGACCCTAGCATATTAAAAACTTGGCAGGCGGCAACCACCACACTCCGCTCCATAC
>JAAOIL010000063.1 GCA_015163825.1 Alphaproteobacteria bacterium
GGCGCAAACTCATCTCTGGATTGCGCTTACCTTCGGGGCGGGAAAAATGCGACAACACCCCGACCCGAAACTTTGCCTTCGTCAATTTATTCAGTGTAGGAAGCAAACGGGATAGGCGTGTTGCATCACGCACATTACCATTTTCATCTA
The DNA here is from genome assembly GCA_015163825.1 of Alphaproteobacteria bacterium. GTDB lineage: Bacteria > Pseudomonadota > Alphaproteobacteria > RS24 > RS24 > JAAOIL01. The sequence goes on from JAAOIL010000063.1 coordinate 151, forward strand.
GGGGAACATTTAAATCCGCACGGACTAAAACCAGCGCTTCACTATCTCGGTAGTCTTCGCATAAATCGTCTAGGGTACGGAAACGAGACATCGCTCAAATTATTAACCGAGTTTGCCCATTGCCACTGCTGTATCACTCATACGATTGGCAAAGCCCCACTCGTTATCATACCAGCTGAGCACTCGCACAAGGCGTTCGCCAACAACCTGTGTTTGCGTAACATCAAACATTGATGAATGTGGATTATGGTTGAAATCGATTGATACAAGCGGTTGATCGTTAATGCCTAACACGCCTTTGAGACGACCCCCCGCCGCTTTCGCAATGGCATTATTGACGGCGGGTGCGGTGGTTTTTTTATTGGCTTCAAACACCAAATCCACCACCGATACATTTGATGTCGGCACACGAATTGCTGTGCCGTCTAGTTTCCCTACGAGTTCTGGCAGCACCAGCCCCACGGCTTTTGCCGCCCCTGTAGAGGTTGGAATCATAGACAGCGAAGCGGCTCTGGCACGGCGCATATCGCTATGTAGGCTATCCACCGTGTTTTGGTCGCCCGTGAAAGCGTGAATGGTTGTCATATAACCGCGTTTGATGCCGCAATGTTTGTGCAATACTTGTGCGACAGGGGCGAGGCAGTTTGTCGTGCATGAGGCGTTAGACACAATGCGATGACGCTTGCCTAATCTGGCGTGATTAACACCATAGACGACCGTGAAATCGGCGCCCGATGCGGGTGCGCTAACCAGCACACGTTTAGCCCCCGCTTCTAAATGTTTGCCCGCACTTTCTTTCGTGGTGAATAATCCTGTGCATTCTAGGGCGACATCAACCCCTAATGTATCCCAAGGCAGAGTGGCGGGGTCTCTTTTTGCGAAAACTTTAATCCCCTTGCCATTAACGCTAATGCCTGTTCTTGTCGCTCGCACTTTGGCAGGTAATGTGCCATGCACACTATCATATTGTAAAAGATGCGCATTCGCCTCATTCGTGCCGAGATCGTTTATCGCAACAACATTAATATCCTTGCGCCCCGATTCTATAATGCCCCGCAAGACTAATCTACCTATGCGTCCAAATCCGTTGATTGCTACGTTAATTGCCATTGTCTTTTCTCCTATCTATTGTTTTTGTTTCACCGCCGCGATAACAGCCTCTGCCGTAATCCCGAAATGGCGGAATAATAAATCAGCCGGCGCCGATGCCCCGAAATCATCCATACCGATGAATACATCATCATCGCGTAAATATCTATCCCAGCTTTGACGCACGGCAGCCTCTATCGCAATGCGGAGGGGGGCATCGCCTAAGACGCTCCGCTTTGTTTCCTCAGATTGCTCTGCGAATAAATCTAGGCACGGCACAGATACAACACGTGTGCCTATGCCTTCTTCCTTTAAGGCTTCGTGTGCCGCCATAGCGATAGACACTTCAGAGCCAGACGCAAGCAATGTCGCTTGTGGGTCTTTGCCATAGGTCGCTAGTTCATAAGCCCCATGCGCCGATAGATTGCGTTCTTCGTAATCACGCAAGGCGGGTAGAGCCTGCCTCGTAAGCGATAACACGCTTGGATGGTCTTGCCCTTGTAAAGCCAAGTGCCAACATTCTAATGTCTCTATAGCATCGGCAGGGCGGAAAACATAAAGATTGGGCATAGCCCGCAATGCCGATAAATGCTCTACAGGTTGGTGCGTTGGTCCATCTTCACCCAAGCCAATACTATCGTGGGTTAGCACATGGATTGCCCTTTGCTTCATCAATGCCGCCAGCCTGATAGAGGGGCGGGAATAATCCGAAAATACTAAAAATGTTCCCGAATAGGGAATGA
>JAAOIL010000064.1 GCA_015163825.1 Alphaproteobacteria bacterium
GTGTCTAATGTGCTGCGTTCTGCGCTGGTAATACCCGCATTGGGTAGTTGGGGCAGATTACTTGTGCTCGCTTTTAATATATAGGTTTGCGCTAGAAAAAAGGCGGCATGGGCTTTTAAGAGATCGGGCATATAGATGTTGTAATAGCCGATGCGAATGCCGAATGTGCGTAAGGTGCGGCGTTCTTTGGGGTCTAGTTTGGCAATGATGGATTGCACTTCACGGCGGGGCAGATTGCCATATTGCTCTAACAACCGAAAGATAAGTCCGCGTGAGGCGCTCGTTAAATTTAAATTATCGGCTTTTGCTATTTGATGTAAGGGGGCGAGGTGGGTGGTGCTGTAATCGTTTATCCATTGGGTCAGGCGGCTTGTTATTTTTTGGGTGAGGGTGGTGCCTAATTCGGCATCTGCCAGCAAGCGCAATTGCGGAGTCAGGTAAGCGTGATTATGGCTATGGGGGGGAATGTATAAGGTCGCGCATTTATCTTGTTCATATAATAAATGCTCCCCAGAAGATAAAGTGGAAGATAGGCTGAAGGATTTATTGGGGGCTTGGATGATAGCATGGGCTTTTTGGGTGAGGGCTTTTTGCGCGGCTTTATCAAAGGCGATACGCGCCGCCGCAATCGTTAAAGCGGCAAGAGCGGGGGTGCGTATTATGCGCAAACCCTTGAGGGTGCCGAGCATTTGCCCCGATAAAGATATATCGCCTGTGTCGCTAATATGGGTATCAAACTCGTTATGCTCTGCTAGATGACGCAGGAGAGTGGCATTTTTGCGGTCAACAAACTTACCCATAAGTTGCGCATGCAAATTATCCGAAAGACGTGCTTCCACCGCTTGGCTGACCTCTTGCCAGTCAGTGGCGAGATTGGGGTGGGGTGTATTTTTAATCCAATCCGTGTGGTGGGCTATATAAGTGCAAGTGCGAATATGGGCGAGCCGTGTTGCCAGCGCATCTATATCGCCATCACGGCGATCGCAATGTTTAATCTGTTCGCTCATCCAACTATCGGGAATGCCGCCTGTTTCACAAAATGTAAAAATTTGCTGGATAAGGTCGCTATGCGCCCCTTGTGTGGTTTTGCGATAATCGGGCAGTTGGGCGATTTGCCAAAGTTGGCGCAAACTTGTCTCATCGGTGATGTCCCTATCACGGCTGATACGCTTTAAGGCTTGTAAATCATCACCGCCCTGTGTGCGGGTGAGTGCCCGAGTGAGATAAGGCTTTGTCGGCGGCTGTTCAAGGCTGGTAATCAATGCCGCCAGCGATGTGAAATCAAGATTGCGGGTGCGCCACATAAGATTTTTAACAGGCTCAAAATCATGGGTCTCTATGCGCAAAATAGTTTCGGCATCTATGGGGTCTGCGTCTGCTAAAAAAGAAAAAGTGCCATTGGTTTTGTGTCGCCCCGCCCGTCCGGCAATCTGGGCAAGTTCGGCAGCCGTCAGGGGGCGGCTTTGTTTGCCATCAAATTTGCGAGTGCGGGCAAAAGCAATATGGTCAATATCCATATTCAGCCCCATACCGATAGCATCTGTGGCGACAAGATAATCTACCTCGCCCGATTGATACATAGCGACTTGAGCATTGCGGGTGCGGGGGCTTAAACTACCCATAACGACACCAACACCGCCATGGTGGCGGCGCATAATATCGGCGATGGCATAAACATCATTGGCAGAAAAAGCAATAATGGCAGAGCGGGGCGGCAGACGCGATAATTTGCGTGGTGGTGTATAGGTCAGTTGCGAAAATCTCTGGCGGGTTTCAATCTCTATATCTGGCAGTAAATGTTTTAAGAGCGGTGCCATTGTTGCCGCCCCTAAAAATAAAGTCTCTGCCGTGCCACGCATATATAAAATGCGGTCGGTGAAAATATGCCCGCGTTCTCTGTCGCTGGCGAGTTGGCATTCATCAAGGGCGACAAACGCCACTTTTTTTTGGGTCGGCATAGATTCGCTGGTGCAAATATAATAGCGCGGGTTAGGGGGGATGATACGTTCCTCGCCCGTGATGAGGGCAACATCGGCGGGGTGCACTCGCCCGAAATGTCCCGCTATGGTGCGGTCATATATTTCACGCGCCAATAGGCGCAAAGGCAGACCGATAATGCCGCTTTGATGCCCAAGCATACGCGTGCAGGCAAGATGGGTTTTGCCTGTATTGGTGCTGCCTAAAACGGCGCGGGTGCGGGGGGTGTTGTATGACATAAGACCCTATAGATAATCCCCCCGATAGGGCTCTGCCAAGTGGAGATTCGGGCTTATCCACGAAATGATTGTTTTGCTGATTCTAGACGAATACAAAGCCTGAACATAAGGTGACCGAATCACTTACATAGTGGTGTTTCCCTTTTCGTTCATCACTACATATAGTGTCTTGACGCGGGGCGTGGGTTTTTCTATATGTATGCCTGAAATTGGCAAGCCTTATGGGAAAGTCTTATGGGTAAGCCTTATGGAGAGAAATATGTCGCGAATATGTGAACTAACAGGAAAACAAGTTATGGCAGGCAATAATGTCTCCCATGCGGTTAATAAGACGCGGCGGCGTTTTCTGCCAAACCTACAACAGGTGAGTTTGATGAGCGATGCATTGGGATGTGTTTTGAAACTACGCGTGTGCACAAAAGCGTTGCGCTCTGTAGAACATCGCGGTGGACTTGATGCGTTTTTGGTGAAAGCCAAAGATGTGGAATTATCGTCAAAAGCCTTGAAGTTTAAGAAACGCGTTTTAGCGGCGGATTAGAAATTTTATTATTGTCATCAAATAATTCTGCAAGTTTGTCTGTCATGGCACCGCCCAATTGTTCTGCATCAACAATCGTTACCGCACGGCGATAATAACGCGTGACATCATGCCCGATACCTATCGCTATTAATTCGACAGGGGAACGTGTTTCAATATCTTCTATGACTTCGCGCAAATGTTTTTCTAGATAATTACCGCTATTGACAGATAGCGTGCTGTCATCAACTGGCGCCCCATCGGATATAACCATTAAAATTCGTCTTTGTTCGGGGCGGTTGATGAGGCGATTATGCGCCCATAATAAAGCCTCGCCATCAATGTTTTCTTTCAACAGACCTTCACGCATCATAAGCCCAAGATTACGCCTTGCACGGCGCCATGGCATATCTGCTGCTTTGTAAATAATGTGGCGCAAATCATTGAGGCGACCCGGGTGGGCGGGTTTATTTGCCGCTAACCATTGTTCGCGGGCTTGTCCGCCCTTCCAAGCGCGGGTGGTAAAACCCAATATCTCTGTTTTGACACCGCAACGCTCCAGTGTGCGTGCTAGAATATCGGCACACATTGCCGCGACCATAACAGGGCGCCCCCGCATAGAACCAGAATTGTCTAATAGCAGACTGACGACCGTATCGCGAAAATTTGTATCGGCTTCCATTTTATAGGAAAGCGGTTGCGTGGGATCTATAACAATGCGTGGCAGACGAGCGGGGTCTAAATAACCTTCCTCTAAATCAAAATGCCACGCGCGATTTTGTTGCGCTTGTAATTTGCGCTGCAAACGATTGGCAAGGCGGGACACCACACCCTGCATTTGCTGTAATTGCTGGTCAAGATAATGACGCAGTCGTGCCAGTTCCTCGCTATCGCATAAATCATCGGCTTCTATGGTTTCGTCAAATTGCGTGGTGAAAATTTTATAGGTTGCTGCCCCGCCATTTGCGGATTGTGGTTGCGGGCTTTGCCCCGCCTCTTCACCATCGGGGGTGCCTTCGGCATCGCCTTGCATTTCTATCGTGTCGCCATCACCTGTTTCGCCTTCGCCTTCGGTGATGTCTAAATCATCGCTCGCCATGTCATCGCTGCTTTCTTCTGTGCCGCCTTCTGACTCGCCCTCATCTTCACCGCTTTCACTGCCGTCATCGCCATCCATATTCTCACTACCCTCATCGGCGGCTTCA
>JAAOIL010000006.1 GCA_015163825.1 Alphaproteobacteria bacterium
AATACGAGTCTCGTTCTCATTGAAACGTTTCTCAAGGCGCAGACTTTTTGCTTCGGCACGGGTGATGGATTCTTGCACCCTTTTTAACTCTGCCTGTTGGCGATGTTGATTGGCGAGAAATTTTTTCTCGCGCTCTGCCGCCTTATGGATATCAACAATATGCCCCGCCTCTACACGTTTTAATAAATCTTGTAAATTAGTCGCCAGAGGGGGGGCGGGTGTTTGTGCCGCATGGATTGCGCCGCCCCCTATCAATGATGAAAACAATAACACTATTATAATGAAGAGGCGGGTCATTGTATTTCTTCCTGTGCTTGTTCTTGTCCAAAAGGGGCGACACTTAATGGCACGATTAAAAAATCAGCCGCCGCCTGATTGCGCCCGACACGAAAGGCTTGGCGCAAAGCACTGACATCACCATCCCATGCTTGGAATTGTTTCTGGGCGGCAACCCATAACCCTGTCGCCTCGCCATTGGCAGTTTGATAAAGCAAAGCCACGCGCCCGATACGCAAGAACTGCACTTGGCGTGTCTCGCCTTGTAAGGTGATGGCACCATCATAGACTTCTAATGTGCGCCCATATTCATTTTCGATTTCATACGCCTCTATGATTTTGCGATATTTTTCGGCGACGCTGATATCGGCTCTGTCCATTAAAAGGTGCAAAGCACTGACACGCAAATGTCGTTCCTCTTTCAAAAAAGGAATGTCTAGGGTAACAAATTGCTCTAGCGCCTTTATCATACGCACCATAAGCGGCATTAAAGCCCTATCAATATGCACGACACTATCTATCTGGGTGCGCAATGATTTGGCGTCTTTATCTTGCGCGGTTATCAATATCTTTAGCTGAGCATTATAAGCCTCTAGCGCTTGCAACTGGCGAAGGCGAGCACGATATTCGTAAAGGAGGGTTTGCGTGGCATCATCTATATCATTGATACGAGATTGTGACGCCGCCCCAGAACGACTGGCAGATTGCGCCGCCCCTTGCACTTGCTCTAATGTTTCTGCCGCACTGGGGAGTGGGAATAAAAGAAAAGGCAGCGCAAAGGCAAGAGCAAAGGCAAAAGCAAAGGCGGAAGCAAAGGCGGAAGCAAAGCAAAATGAAATTATTTTTGTCATAGCTTATTCTTGCCTTTATTAGCGTCAAAAAACAAGATAAGATTTCATTAGATAGAAAATAGAAGCCAAAGAATAAAAGCCAAAGAATAGAAGGAAGCGTTATGCGAGCACTTTATGTAGATGATTTAGCGCAAGATTTTAGCGGCTGTGATTTGCGCGAGGGCGACACCCCTGCGCCCCAGCCCGATGAAGTGCTGGTTAAGATTCGCGCCACCGCCTTAGGATTTTCCGATTTATTGATGACACGCGGGGGCTATCAGCACAAGCCTGATTTGCCCGCATGTGCATGCGGCTCTGCCCCTTGAAGAATGGCGCGAGGCTTTTAGATTAATGGAAGATAGAAAAGTAGTGGGAAGGGTAGTGCTGGAAGTATAATTTATAAGAAAAATCTCTAGTCAGGGGGCATAACCATATTTTTCCGCTCCGTGAGCGGGACAAATATGGTTGGGGGAATTTGTGCGGAGGCGCAAATGGGGGGTCGCCCCCTCTATAATAAGCGAGTTGGCTCCCCTTTCAAGAAAGAGATTGACTTTATTGTTAAAATCACTATATTTCGGCTCAATTAACAGGAGATTATATGACTTATGCGGTGATACGCACTGGTGGCAAGCAATATCGCGTCGCGAAAGACGATGTGATTGCGGTTGAACGCATCCCCGCCGAGAACGGCGCGAAAATCAATTTTGATGAGGTGTTGCTGGTCGGTGAAGAAGGCAAAGCGCCCAAAATAGGCGCGCCTGTTGTGGCGGGGGCAAAGGTCATTGGCGAAGTGCTAGACCAAGCCAAAGGCGACAAAGTTGATGTCATCAAGTTTCGCCGCCGCAAGAATTATCGCCGTGTCAAAGGGCATCGCCAAGATCAAACATGGGTGAAGATTACCAACATCACCACAAAGCAAGCGGCTAAAAAAGCGGCTCCTAAATCTGGCGCTTCTACTTCTGCCTCTGCTTCTGCCTCTGCCTCTGGTGCTGGTGCTGGTGCTGCTTCTAGCGCTGGCAAAGCCGCGTAAATAGGAGAGCAAGCAAATGGCACATAAAAAAGCAGGTGGCTCATCCAGAAACGGACGCGATAGTGCCGGGCGCAGGCTCGGCGTTAAAAAATTCGGCGGGGAACTCGCCATTGCTGGTAATATCATCGTGCGCCAACGCGGCACGAAATGGCATCCGGGCGAAAATGTCGGTATGGGCAAAGACCATACGCTATTTGCCTTGATTGACGGGCATATCAAATTCACAACCAAACGAGGCGGCAGAACACTGGTCAATGTTGAACCAAAAATGGCGGCTGAGTAGTTTTAGT
>JAAOIL010000065.1 GCA_015163825.1 Alphaproteobacteria bacterium
CGTGAAGCAAAAAAAGGGGAGGGCATAATGGCGAAACCGATATTGCCAGATGCCCCTTTAGGGGTGATTGACATCGGCTCCAACTCTGTGCGTTTGGTGGGCTATAGCGGCACAGCGCGTGTGCCCTTGCCGATTTATAATGAACGCGCCTTTTGTCGTTTGGGCAATGCCGTAGAAAAAAGCGGACGCATTGAAGGCGAACCATACGACCGCGCCATAGAAACTTTGCGACGCTTTGCGAAAATAGCCAAGCAATTAGGGGTCGCGCAAGTTTCAGCATTTGCAACGGCGGCGGTGCGCGAAGCGCAAAATCGTGATGCGTTCATTGCCGAAGCCAGTGCTATTTTGGGTGTGCCCGTGCAAGTTTTATCGGGGGGGGAGGAGGCACGATATTCTGCCACAGGTGTTATGCTGGCAATCCCCGATGCTGATGGTATCGTGGCGGATTTGGGGGGCGGCAGCTTAGAATTAGCGCGTGTGAAAGCGGGAAAGGTGGCGGCGCATATTAGTTTGCCGCTTGGTATCTTGCGCTTACAAAGCGGCGAGAAAAAACATATCAAGCATATATTGAACGATGCCGTATGGCTGGGCGAAGGTAAGGGATTACCGCTTTATATTGTTGGTGGCACATGGCGCAACCTTATGCGGGTGCATCAGGCGCAGACGGATTATCCGCTAAATATCTTGCATCATTATTATGTCAAAGCCCAACCCTTGAAAAAGTTTTGCAAAGAAATAGCGGCAATGGATTCGCAAAGTATAGCGGCATTGGAAGCGTCTTCTGTTAATCGTCAAGAGAATTTGCCTTCGGCTGCTTTATTATTGCGCCAGTTGATGAAACGCATTGACGCAAGTCGTGCCGTTTTATCTGCCTATGCCGTGCGGGAGGGGGCGCTTTATTATTTGCGGGAAAAAAATAGAGATGTGGCGGCAACCCTTAATCATACCGACCCCTTATTTGCGGCGTGTGAGGAGATGTCTTCGCGTCTATGTAAATCCCCCGCTTATGGACAAGAGCTGATGGATTGGACACACGATATTTATGCGCATTCGCAAACGGAAACATTTACTGCCGCCACATTGGAACGTTTGCGCCGTGCGGCTTGTTTGATTTCGGATATTGCGTGGTCGCAACACCCAAACTTTCGGGCGGCTTCTGTTTCGCATGCGGTTTTGACAGCACCCTTTGTTGGTATCACGCATAATGAGCGGGTGTTTTTATCTTATGCGTTGAGTTGCCGCCACGAAGCCTATAGCAAACCCCCCAATTGGAAAGCCCTGCGCCTAACCATGAAGGATGAAAAATTGGCACGGGCTTTGGGGCTAAGTTTTCGTCTCGCCCATTCTTTATCGGCATCGCTAACAGGTGTGCTACCCGCCACAACACTGACCACAACAAGCGAGACGATTGATTTGCAATTGTTAAAGTCTCAAAAAGATTTACACGCCCCGATTATTGATAAACGCCTAAAAATGGTGGCAAAAGCATTAGGGGTGAAGGCAGAACTTAACGTTCAAAGAGTTTAACGTTCAATAAGCACGATTTTATCATCGGCAGTGCTCAGTGCCAGTTTGCCAGATTTCAAAGCGAGGGCGTGTTGCCCAAAAACTTCAAAACGCCAGCCACGCATTGACGCCACTTTCGGCTCGCCATCACAAGCGATGCGTTCTAGGTCTGCGACATTGCCGATTAATTTAGGGGCAACTTCGTTTTCATCAGAACAATGTTTCAGCAACACTTTCAATAAATCCACCAACGCCCCCATACCCGGGCGATTAACAACGAGTTCTGGTAAGGGCGGTAAATCTTCAGCAGGGGTCGCCACGCCTTTTTTGATTGCCGCCAATAAAGATTCCGCTTGCGATGATTTCTCAAACCCACGCGGCATACCCCGCATACGGCTTAAGGCTTGTTTATCCTTCGGGGCTTGTTGGGCAAGGGCACGAATAGTGTCGTCCTTCAATATGCGTCGGCGTGGTACATTTTGCTTTTGGGCTTGCTCGTCTCGCCATTTGGTAACGGCAATCAATGTGCCAAACACACGCGGGCGGCGGTCGCTTATTTTGAATCGCCGCCATGCTTCGTTCGGGTCTTGCACATAATGGCGGGGGTCGGTGAGATCTGCCATTTCTTCTTCCACCCATGCGCTCCGCTTTGTCTCTTCTATTTGCTTGGTTAGCACCTCATAGGCATCACGCAATAAAGTGACATCCGATAGCGCATAATCCAATTGCGCATCGCTTAAAGGGCGGCGTGCCCAATCGGTAAAGCGATTGCTCTTGTCTATCTCAACATTTATCGTGCGGCGAATCAAAGTTTCATAGCCAACGGCATCACCAAAGCCACACACCATCGCCGCTATTTGGGTGTCATAAACGGGGTTCGGCATAATCCCCGCCTCGTGGTGAAAAATCTCTATATCTTGTCTACAGCCATGCATAACCTTGACAATATCAGGCTTGGTCAGCAAGGCATAAAAGGGCGATAAATCTATCCCCGCCGCCATGGGGTCTATCATCGCCTCGTGCTCTGGCGAGGCGACCTGTATCAGGCACAATATAGACCAAAAAGTGCGCTCCCGCATGAACTCCGTATCCACGGTCATATAGGGCGCATCAGCGATTTTATCGCAAAAAGTGCGCAATTCTTCTGTGGTTGAGATTAAAAGCATTAGCCTA
>JAAOIL010000066.1 GCA_015163825.1 Alphaproteobacteria bacterium
CATTGCCTTCGCCATCACCATTTTGTGTGCGCATTTCACGCAAACGTTCATCAAGTTCATCTAACCCCATCGCCTCTAATATGCGGCGGGTAAATATCCCTTGTTGCGTGAATAATCGTGCCTCGCTAATGCCCGCCTCTTTTGCGGCTTGCATCATCGCCGCTTGCAAAGCCGCATCATCACCTGTCGTCAACATTTGTGATAGTTTCATATCCGCTAAAGACGATTCACTTTTACTCTCGCTCTCGTCTTCATCAGATTCGGACGCATTTTCATTCGTGGTGGAGTTTATCTCATCAGGCGTGGCAAAATAACTTTCAAAACATTCATTAAAAATCGCCTTCTCGCTCTCGGTTTTAGCCAGCCCCTGCCCCAATGCCACACGCAAAAGTGTTTTATCGCCAATTCCTACTTTATCTATAATGGCGGCGGCTTCTAATGTTTCAGCAGGCGACACACGAATATCTGCCGCGCGTAATATCCTTACAAAATCAACAATCACTTTGCGCCGACCGCTTCTTGGGTTTCACGCATTAAGCGGGGTAGTTCGCTTTCTACCTGCTCAATATCAGAGCGGAATTTCAACAAAACATTCAGCGTATTACGCACAAACTCCTCCTCCAGAATATCAACATTAAGCAAAACCAATGTTCTTGCCCAATCTATCGTTTCGCTAACGGCTGGGGGTTTTTTCAAATCTAGCCCGCGTGTGCTTTGCACAAAATGCACCAATGCCGTCCGCAATTCTGCAGTCAGGTCTGGCACACGTGTTCTAACAATCATATCCTCGCGCTCTGCATCGGGGAACGGAATATAAAGGTGCAAACATCTGCGCTTTAACGCATCACCAATCTCGCGCGTATTATTGGATGTCAAAAACACAAAAGGCGGAACCTTCGCCTTTATCGTGCCGAGTTCGGGGATAGAAATCTGGTAATCCGATAATATCTCAAGCAAAAATGCTTCAAACTCATCATCGGATTTATCTATCTCGTCTATCAATAGCACCACACCTTTTTCACTTTCTAGGGCTTGCAAAAGGGGGCGCGACAATAAAAACTGGTGCGAGAAAAACGCATCCTCAAAACCCGCCAGACGCTCCATAGAGGCATCAAGTGTATCGGCACCCGCCATTAAATCCCCCAGTTTTTCTTTCAATATCTGGGTGTAGAGCAACTGCTTACCATATTGCCATTCATAGAGTGCCTTGCTTTCGTCCAACCCCTCATAGCATTGCAGACGAATAAGCGGCTTGCCCAGATATTCAGAAGTGGCTTTTGCCAGTTCGGTTTTACCAACCCCTGGTGGTCCTTCTACCAGAAGCGGTTTCTCTAGGGCTTGCGCCAAAAATAGCGCCGTAGCGATTTGCTCATCACTGATATAGCCTAGTTTTTGATAACCCTGCGTGATGCCTTCTATCGCTTGGCGAGCATTTGGTGATTGGTCTTTCATCTGTTTTCAAATAGCATAATTTCAAAGAATATACAGCCCTAATGTCCCTTTATATATTGCAGCAGACCGGGTGTCGCATAACCATCAGCGCGTAAGCCTTGCTTTTTTTGATAATCACGCACCGCCGCACGGGTGCGCCGCCCCAAAATACCATCGGCTTTGCCAATATCATAAGCAAACCGCAACAACGCCTTTTGTAAATCGGCTATCTCTTCAGAGCGCAAAGGTCTGTCTTCTTTTGCCCAATCTTTATGAAGCGGTGCGTCCCCTTCAAATCGCAAACTCAATCGCCCCACGGCGAGCGCATAAGCGGGGGCAGTATTATAGCGCAATAAGGCTCTGAAATTACGCGTCACCAAAAAAGCAGGACCGCGCGCCCCGCCCGGCACAAAAATAGAAACATCACCCAGCCTATCGTCAAGTTCATGTGTGCGACTAATCACACCCTGTTTGCGCCACACCGAAATCGCTTGTGGTGCTTTTATGCGAGCTTGCGCATAATCAAAATCTGGTGGCAACTGCACTTCAAACCCCCAGGGCAAACCCCGCTTCCAACCCGACACTTTTAAGTAATTAGCCGCAGAGGCAAGCGCATCATGTGGCTCGTTCCAGATGTCGCGTTTGCCATCGCCCGTGCCATCTGCCGCATAAGCCTGATAAGTGGTCGGGATAAATTGCGTATGC
>JAAOIL010000067.1 GCA_015163825.1 Alphaproteobacteria bacterium
ATGTCGGCATCGGTGTCGCCTGTGTTTTGCACATAAATAGCGGGGAAAAAGTGTTGCACGAAATAGGAGGGGTCTCCGTCTCGTTCTTCGCGTCTAATAACCGATGGCACGATAGCCAGTTTGAATTTCTGGGCGATCTTGGCGGGTGCTGGTGGAACGAGGCTTGGTATGCCCATAAAGTCTATTTCTATGCCATCATTTTTGCGTTGGTCGCATAGCAGAGCGATTGAGACACCCTGGCGCAACGAATCGATAAGGGCGCGTGTGCCGCCTCTTTCTTTATGGACGACTTTTGTGGTGGCAAAAGCGCGTTGTTGTTTCGTCCAGTTGGCGATGATGGGGTTATCTTCGGGGCGATATAGAACGGAAATCGGTATTTCAAGTGCCCCCACGCCTTGTGCCATAAGTTCCCAGTTTGAGAAATGTCCCCCGACGAATACGACAGGCTTATCTGCGCCGCCCTCATTATGGGTGGCGGCCTGCACGTGCTGCGCCCCCTCCACCCGAATACGGCTAGGATCTTGGCGAATATCTTGCAGATGTAGGAACTCCCCCGCCAGCAAAGCGAAGTTACGCCTCGCTTTTTTGACGAGGGCTTTGTGTTCTGGGGGGGTAAGATGGGGGAAGGCTGCGGCTATATTTTTGCGTAAAGTGGCGGCACGTTTGGGTAAAAGCCACTTATCGGCTTTGATTATGGTTGTTGTCACCACAATTGTGCCTTTGCGGGTTAATATCTTGCTGACACCGATGGCGAGCAAGAATATGATGAATTTAATCCCGTGTCTGAGTTTTTTACGCATTGCGTGTCATAATACACTCTTGCTAGGATAGGGTCAAATGAGAGATATGAAAAAGGAGACGATTATGAAAAAGATAATAGGCGCGACATTATTAGGCACTGCCCTAATGGCGGGTACTGCTGGTGCCGATGAGTGGTTCACATCACCCTTTGGGGCGGAGGATACTTTGGGGGCGATGAACTACCTCGCTCCAGAAAAAGTGCTACAGGCGACACGATTGGTGCGCGAAGGCAAAGTTTATCAGCTCGGTATGATAACCAGTGGCGACACACCCGCTTATCCGCCGCGCAAATTTCAGATGATAGTGCATCAACTGGCAGATGGATCTGGCGCTACCATCGGCACAAACAAAGCGGTCGGCAATGACGACACGGTGATTACATCGATCGGCATCGGTTCGCAAATAGATGGGCTAGGGCATATCGGGCGAGAGCACATCTATTATAATAATCGGGCGGCAGCAGAAGTCGTCGCCCCTGATGGATTGAAAATCTATGGAACGCATGCTCTGCCGGGTATTGTCACGCGCGGCGTTGTGCTGGATATGACAAAGATATTCAACCAAGACCCCGTGGCGGCGGGCACGGCTTATACGCAAACGCATATCCAACAAGCAGAGCGCACACAAGGCGTGACAATTGAAAGCGGTGATGTCGTGCTTTTACATTCGGGCTATCTAACGGCGACCGCCGATAGCAAAGACCTTATTCCCGCCGAACCAGGGCTGGGTATAAGTGGCGCACACTATTTGGCGCAAAAAGGTGTGGTCGCTATCGGGGCAGATAATTGGGCACTAGAAGCCCTGCCACCCGAAAACGCCACCGAAGCATTCCCCGTGCATCAGATATTGCTCGCGAAATATGGTGTCTATATTCTGGAAAATATGCGCACCCAACAATTAGTGGATGATGGTGTTGGTGCCTTTATGTTCACGCTCGGTGTGCCTAAACTAAAAGGTGCTGTGCAGGCTATCATCAATCCACTTGCTATACGATAGGGGGAAGGCTATGAATGCGCGTATCTATCAACCTGCGAAAACCGCAATGTCCTCTGGGCAGAATAAATGCAAGCAATGGGTGCTGGAATTTGCAACAGCAACACCCCATTATAAAGACGCCCTGATGGGCTGGAACCGCGTAGATGACACACGCCAGCAAGTGCGATTGAAGTTTGATAGTTTGGAAGCAGCACAAGCCTATGCTGTCGCCAATAATATAGCCGTGCGGGTGATGATGCCAAAACCGCACCAACATCGCGCCAAATCTTATGCCGCTAATTTTCGGTGAAATCGGTGAAATTTAGGCTCCGTAGCTCAACCGGATAGAGCGCAAGATTTCTAATCTTGAGGTTGTAGGTTCAAGTCCTACCGGGGTCACCATATTAAAGGAGGGGGGAGCGAGATATGATAGTACCAGCATCAACCAACGCACAATATAACGGACACATCGCCGCCGCCGTATTGCTCGTGCTTATGGCAGTGCAGATATTCATAGGGGGTAGCCTACACGTATTCTTGCCCGACGGCGGCGCAAACAGCATCGCTAACCGAGACATAAGCAATAACGAAACCCTCATCATCATCGCGCTCACCCTAACCGCCCTCGCCTTGACCCGCGAAAAGCGTGATTAATTTTTGAGTAAGGCGGTTTTGAAGGCGGTGAATA
>JAAOIL010000007.1 GCA_015163825.1 Alphaproteobacteria bacterium
ACGAACATTGTCGTTAAGGCATTGAATGCCAGCCATAAAAAGCCAGCACCAAAGAAAAATATTATACCAAATAGGGGATTTATATAAGCGAGCCACGCACAGGCAATAAGAAAGATTAAAAGTTTAAGCATCATCCTCTTCGCCATCATTGCTAGGCGGGGTTTCGGCTTCTGCTTCTATTTCCATTTCTTCTTCTTTTGGCGCAGGAGCAGGCACAGGTTCTGGCGTTACTTCTATTTCTGCATTAGCGGCTTCTAAATCTACTTCGTGTCCTTCTTCAAAGACTTCCTCTGCCACAATTTCATCATTTTGCGGGGCGGGTTGTTGTCCGTCAGCGGTGAAGACTTCGCCTTTGGCTTGTCGTGTCGCTTCTTCATCGGTGCGCGCCACATTAAGGCTGATAGTGCAAAGCACTTCGGGGTGCAAAGCAATCACTGCCTTATGGATACCAAGAATTTTGACTGACTCTATATTGATTTGCCCCCGCACAGCACGGATATTCTCGTCTGCCAAAAGTTGCACGACATCACGAGACGTCACCGACCCATAAAGTTGCCCTGTCGAACTAGATTGACGCAGGATAGTAAATTGCATGCCGTCTAGTTTTTTATGGACGGCTTCGGCTTCGGTTTTGCGGTCTAGATCTCTTGCTTCAATCTCGGCGCGGTCTTTTTCAAACCGCTCCATATTCGCCTTTGTCGCCCTAAGAGCCTTGTTTTGTGGCAATAGAAAATTGCGCGCATAGCCGGGTTTGACGCTAACCACATCACCCATTTGTCCAAGTTTAGGGATACGTTCTAGTAATACGATTTGCATGGGGGGTTTGTTCCTATCTATTATTCGCTGGCGTATGGCATAAGGGCAATCTGGCGGGCGCGTTTAATGGCACTTGCTAGTTCGCGTTGCTTCTTTGCTGATACGGCGGTTATGCGGCGTGGAATAATCTTGCCACGTTCCGATACATATTTTTGTAAAAGGCGTATGTCTTTATAATCAATGACTGGTGCGTTTGGTCCTGAAAAAGGGCAAGACTTGCGATGCCGTCCGAAATTACTTTTACCATTGGTCATGCTTTTGCTTCCTCTTTATCATCTGTTCTGGTGTCTGGTCTGGTGTCTGGTCTGGCGCGGGAATCGTCTGAGCGATGCCCTCTGTCATCGCGACTTTTGCTACGCAGTTGTACGGATTCTTCTTCTTCGTGTTCATCAACACGGATGCTCATATGGCGCAACACATCTTCGCTCAGGCGCAGTTTTCTATCAACCTCTACCATGGCATCGTGGGCGGCATCTATATTGAGTAATGTATAATGTCCCCGTGCATTTTTTGCTATCGGATACGCCAAATTTTTCAGCCCCCAATATTCTTGTTTGCATACGCGACCACCACCCTCTTCAAGGGTTTGTTTAATCATATCTGCCAGCGCCGCCACCTGTTGGGGTGATATGTCGGGGCGGGCTATAAATATATGCTCATATAGAGCCATGTCAGTTCTCCTAATTTCTCGGGGGGATTTACACGATTATTCGCTGTTCGTCAAGCATAAGTGTTGTTTCAATAGGGCTTGCCAGTCAGGGACAATTCTGGCTTTATAGAAACCTTATTCCAAGAGGAAGGATTCGCTATGGCGACAGCATTTATATTTCCGGGTCAGGGTAGCCAGTCTATCGGTATGGGGTGCGCCCTAGCGCAAGCCCACCCCGAAGCGCAAGCCATATTTGACCGCGTTGATGAGGCGCTGGGCGAGAAACTATCCACCATAATGTGGGAGGGGGAGGCGGATACATTAACCCTCACACAAAATGCCCAACCTGCGCTTATGGCGGTTTCAATGGCGGTGCTGGCGGTGCTAGAAAAAGAGGGTGTGTCCATAAAAGAATCATGCGCCTATGTTGCGGGGCATAGTCTGGGTGAATATACAGCATTGACGGCGGCGGGGGCATTGTCGCTAGAAGAGGCGGCGCGGCTTTTGCGTTTGCGAGGACAGGCGATGCAAGCGGCAGTGCCAGTTGGTGTTGGGGCGATGGCGGCTCTTTTAGGGCTAGACTTTGCGACAGTTGATGACATCGCCACCGCCGCCACCGCCGCCACCAAAGATGACGAAATATGCGAAGCGGCAAATGATAATGCCGATGGTCAAGTTGTTATATCGGGTCATGCGGGTGCAGTTGCGAGGGCGATTGATCTAGCGAAGGCGGCGGGGGCAAAACGTGCCATGACATTACCCGTTAGTGCGCCGTTTCATTGTCGCCTTATGCAGCCAGCGGCAGATGCGATGGCGGATGCTTTATCGCAAACGACGATTGCCACGCCTTGTGTGCCAGTGATAGCGAATGTATTGGCACAGCCTGTATCCGATGGGGACCAAATAAGTGCGTTGTTGGTAGCGCAAGTGACGGGTCGTGTGCGGTGGCGGGAATCTATGTTATGGTTTGCGGATAATGGCGGTGATAATCTACTAGAGATTGGGGCGGGTAAGGTATTGAGCGGTATGGCGAAGCGTATAGATAAGCGTCTATCGGCACGGGCGATAGGCACAGCAGAAGATATAACCGATTATATAGGAGGGTAAGCGATGTTTGATTTAAGTGGAAAGACGGCATTGATAACAGGCGCATCGGGCGGGATAGGGCGCGACATAGCCGCTCGCCTGCACGAGGCGGGGGCGAAAGTTGCTCTTGCGGGAACGAGAGAAGCGGTGCTGACAGATTTAGCGAACACATTGGGGGCGCAAGCCTATCCGCTTGTATTCAATCTGGCGGAGGCGGGTGGGGCGGCAGCACTCGCAACAGCGGCAGAGGAAACATTAGGCGGTGTTGATATTCTGGTCAATAATGCGGGTATCACACGCGATAATCTGGCGATGCGCATGAAAGATGAAGAATGGGACGATGTTATGAATGTCAATTTAACCTCTTCCTTTCGGCTGATAAAATCTTTGATGCGGGGTATGATGAAGCGACGGCATGGGCGGGTGATAAATATCACTTCGGTTGTAGGCGCAATAGGCAATCCGGGTCAGGCAAATTATGCGGCGGCAAAAGCGGGGCTGGTGGGTATGAGCAAATCTCTCGCCCAAGAACTTGCCTCACGCAATATCACGGTCAATTGCGTTGCCCCTGGTCTAATCGCCACCCCGATGACAGACGCTTTGACAGACGAGCAAAAAGCCGCCATGGCGATGCGTATCCCTATGGGTAGGCTAGGCACAGGCGATGATATTGCTGCCGCTTGCGTCTATCTATCATCGGACGAGGCGGCTTATATTACCGGGCAAACGCTCCACATCAATGGCGGTATGGCAATGTTATAGAGATGCTATAAGGCTAGACATTGCCAAAAAAGAGTGATAATAGCGATAATTATATAACGAATGGAGGAACCAAAAATGAGCGATATATCTGATAAAGTGAAAAAAATAGTGGTGGAAAATCTCGGTGTTGAAGCCGATAAAGTCACCGATACAGCAAGCTTCATTGATGATCTCGGCGCCGATAGCCTTGATACAGTGGAACTCGTTATGGCATTTGAGGAAGAATTCTCAATTGAAATCCCTGACGATGCTGCTGAAACCATCTTGACCGTTGGCGACGCTGTCTCCTACATAGAGAAAGCGTAAATAAGACTTCGCGTCTTTATGCGGTCACACCCGATGACCTCTTACTGGACACATGACACAAATAATCCCACAACATTCGTTGGGGTGGGTGCTTAATGCGTCGTGTCGTAATCACAGGCGTTGGGGCGATAACGCCACTTGGGGCGAGCGCCGAAAAGAGTTGGTCGCAAGTGCTGGCAGGAGCATCGGGGGCATCGCTTGTTGAGGATTTTGACACATCAGATTTACCATGCAAAATCGCTTGTAGTGTTGATTGGGGCGGTGATTTTAAGCCCGATGATTTCGTTGCTGCCAAAGAACAACGGCGCATAGACCGCTTTATGATATTAGGAATCGCCGCCGCCGATATGGCGATTGCCGATTCAGGTTTTAAGGCAGAAACAGAAGAGCAAAAAAATGCAAGCGGTGTTTTAATCGGCTCTGGCATAGGGGGCTTGCGGGGCATAGAGCAAACCTCAATCACATTACATGAAAAAGGACCGCGCAAAGTCAGCCCGTTTTTTATACCCGGACATTTAGCGAATCTCATCAGTGGTCATGTGTCTATCAATCATCAGTTTAGGGGTCCCAATCATTCGGTGGTGACGGCTTGCTCTACAGGGGCACATGCTATCGGTGATGCGGCACGTATTATTGCCTTAGGCGATGCCGATGTTATGGTCGCAGGGGGGGCGGAATCTTCTGTTACACGATTGGCGTTCGCTGGTTTTTGTGCCGCCCGCGCGATGTCTACCAATTTCAATGAAGACCCCGCACGTGCCTCGCGCCCTTATGATAAAGACCGCGATGGCTTCGTTATGGGCGAAGGCGCAGGGGTGGTTATGCTAGAAGATTACGACCACGCCAAAGCACGAGGGGCAAAAATCTATGCAGAGATTATCGGCTATGGTATGTCGGGCGATGCCTATCACATAACATCACCAGCCGAAGATGGCGGCGGGGCATATCGGGCGATGAAAGCCGCTTGCAAACGCGCCGAACTCAACACAGGCGATATTCAATATGTCAATGCCCACGGCACATCAACCCCGATGGGCGACGAAATAGAACTCAAAGCCATAGAACGTTTGTTCGGGGCAGATGCGGCGGGGCTGGCAATGTCTTCCACTAAATCTTCTATCGGGCATTTGCTCGGGGCGGCGGGGTCGGTGGAGGCGATATTCTCTATCCTCGCTTTGCGAGATAACATTATGCCGCCAACAATAAATCTGGATAATCCATCAGTCGAAACTGATATTAACCTGATACCCCACAAAGCCCAAGAGCGTGAACTAACATCCGTGCTATCCAATAGTTTCGGCTTTGGTGGCACAAACGCCTCTTTGATTTTTACGAAAGTGTAGTTTCGTTTGTCGCGAATTTTTGTCATTGCCGTATTTTGTGGTGGCATCTTTTTGGCAAGCCTGATGAGCCTCTATTATGGGGCGGGGGCAAATAATGGTGTCGCGCGTGTGATTATTCCCGATGGCGCAAGTCTTTCGCTGGTGGGGCGGGTGCTAAAGCGGGCGGGTATTGTGCATAAGGCACCCTTATTTATCGGGGCGGGGCGGGTGTTTGGCTATGGCACACGCATTCGGGCGGGGGAATATGATATCCCCGCTTTTGCGACTATGGCAGATGTTTTCATTATCTTACGCAAAGGCGAGGTCGTGCATCATCCGCTAACCATTGCGGAAGGCCTAACCAGCGCACAAATAATGCAGATGCTTTCACAAAACGAATTATTGGTAGTGCCAGATGAAAGCGAGAGCGACATACCAGCCGAAGGCTCTTTATTGCCAGAAACATATTATATCACACGCGGCACTTTACGGGGGCAGTTGGTGGAACGTATGCAAAAGGCACAAGCCCAAACCCTCGCTACATTATGGGCGGGGCGACAAAAAG
>JAAOIL010000068.1 GCA_015163825.1 Alphaproteobacteria bacterium
GACGAGAGCGAGAGTAAAAGTGAATCGTCTTTAGCGGATATGAAACTATCACAAATGTTGACGACAGGTGATGATGCGGCTTTGCAAGCGGTGATGATGCAAGCCGCAAAAGAGGCGGGCATTAGCGAAGCACGATTATTCACGCAACAAGGGATATTTACCCGCCGCATATTAGAGGCGATGGGGTTAGATGAACTTGATGAGCGTTTGCGTGAAATGCGCACACAAAATGGTGATGGCGAAGGCAATGGAGGCGGCGGTGGCGGCAGTCAATCTTCAGGGGCTTCAGGGGCATTAGAAACATTAGAGCAAAGTCGCGCCGCTTTATTTGAATCGGTGCGTGATTTTGTAGAAGCACAAATCGCTATGCGCACCCGCAATGCGGGGCGGTTATTGCGGGAGGAGGCGTTAAGTCGTTTGCGCCTTGCCGCTTTAGATAAAAGTGATATGGCATTATTGCGTGATCTCACCCGCAAACTTGCCAAGAAATTAGCCAGTCGCCATGTCCGTCGCCGCAAGAAAAATCTGCGCGGTGTGCTAGATATTCGCCGCACGATGCGCCGCAACCAAGCCCATGATGGCTTATTGTTTAATCTGGCATGGCGGCGGGTCAAACGCGATAAACCTAAATTAATTGTTATGTGTGATGTTTCTGGTTCGGTGGCGGCGGTGGCGCAATTCTTTTTGATGTTTCTTTATAATCTGGGTGATGTGATGCCGCGCACTCGCAGTTTTGTATTTTCAAATCGCTGTGGCGAGATAAGCCAGATGATGGCAGACCACGATATTGAAAAGGCTATGGCATTAGCTTTGCGCGAATATGGTGGAGGCTCTACGGATTATGGCACTTCATTTACAGATTTATACGATGCCACTAGCGATGATATAGATAGACACACATCGGTTTTGATATTGGGTGATGCGCGTTCTAATTTTGGCGATCCCGGACATGGGGTGTTGCGTGAAATACATAATAAAGCCAAACGCGTGATATGGCTAAACCCAGAGGCGCGTGTTTCTTGGAATGTTGGTGATAGCGAAATGCGTCGCTTGGGGGCGTATTGCACAGATGTGCATGTTTGCAATTCGCTTCGCCAAGTGGAACGTGTCGTGGATAGTCTCTTGAAATATGCAGGTTAATTAGCGGGGCAAATCAGTTTTACCCATAAGGCATAAATCAACCTCGCGCGCACATTGTCGCCCTTCACGGATTGCCCAGACCACTAGCGATTGCCCGCGCCGCATATCCCCACAAGCGAATATATTTTTAACCGATGTTTCGTAAGTGGCGGTATCGGCGGCGACATTGCCGCGTTCATCAAGGCGCACCCCACACTCTTCTAGCAAGCCCTCATAAAGGGGGTGGATAAAACCCATTGCCAGTAAAATCAAATCTGCTTTTAGGGTGAAAGTGCTGCCTTCTATTTTTCCCATATTGGCATCCACCCGCACACATTCAATGGATTGGGCACAGCCGCTTTCCCCATTAATGGCGGTGGTCATCACAGCGAAATCGCGTTGCGCCCCCTCTTCTTGGCTGGAGGAAGTGCGGAACTTTAACGGATAATCAGGCCATGTAAGGGCTTTGTTTTCATGCGTCGGTGGTTGCGCCATTATCTCTAATTGCGTGACCGACTTTGCGCCTTGCCGAATACTTGTGCCGATGCAATCTGACCCTGTATCGCCACCGCCAATAACCACCACGTGTTTGCCTTCTGCCACAATAGCGGCGATGTCGCAGATAGGCTCTTGCCCGATGCGGCGATTTTGTTGCGGTAGAAAATCCATAGCGAAATGCACACCCTCTAATTCGCGCCCCGCAATCGGTAAATCGCGCGGGTGTTCAGAGCCACCGCTTAAAATAAGGGTGCTGTGTTTTTTGCGCAACTCAGCCGCCTTCACATCAACCCCGACATTAACATTATAATGAAACTGCACACCTTCCGCTTCCATTTGGGTTATGCGGCGGTCTATCAGGTGTTTTTCCATTTTGAAATCGGGTATGCCATAACGCAATAACCCACCCGCTTTGGCAGATTTTTCGTAAAGATGTACTTCGTGTCCCGCTCTTGCCAATTGTTGGGCGGCGGCTAATCCGGCAGGACCACTGCCGACCACGCCTATAGAATGCCCGCTTTTATGGTGCGGGGGTTCTGGTTTTATCGCGCCCAGTTCCCAGCCCTTATCAACGATAGCGCATTCTATGGTTTTAATGGCTACAGGATTATCATCTATGTTTAGGGTGCATGACGCTTCGCAAGGGGCAGGGCAAATGCGCCCCGTAAATTCAGGGAAATTATTAGTGGAATGCAAATCCAATAAAGCCCGATGCCAATCATCATTATAAATAAGTTCGTTCCAATCTGGAATCTGGTTATTGACCGGACACCCCGTATGACAATAGGGAACCCCGCAATCCATACACC
>JAAOIL010000069.1 GCA_015163825.1 Alphaproteobacteria bacterium
AGCCTATCTTTTAGCATAAAGATTAATGTTCAAGCCAAATCGGGGAAGACCAGACGCGTTCTTGTATCGTCTTTGCCAAAGAAGGATTGGGATGGCTGTTGCCGCGCAAGGCGTCCCAACTAGACCAACGGCAAGTGGGATTTTCTATACCACGCACATAATAAAACGCATTCTGCTTTTTCCGAAAATCAGGATCGCGCCAATAGGCTTTTAGCTCATTTGCGCCTGTATCTGCCGTGATAGAACAATCGCTGACATCAACTGCCGCATTATTATCGGGGCAACGATTGGTGTCTCTATTGGGTTTTACACCACCCGCACAAGCAATATCATAAACGCGTTCATGGGTTTCGCCACTCGCATCTATCCAGCCTTTGATGATTTGCAGTCTCTGCAAGGGGGCACTGCGTCCATCGCGCGTAACCCACGCCAGAAATGTTGGGGCGGTACCTTTGGATAATAAATCTGCCCCCATTGGCACACCTTTTTCGTAAGCCAGTTCAACAAGGTTAGGGTCGTGCAACATATCGCGTTTTAGATAATGCCCGCCAAAGAAACGCACCCGCATACGCGGTCCTGATGTTGCAAAAGTCTCTTTCCTGCGCATAGCGGCAAAGATGGCTTCGCGTGTATTGTCTTCTGCCCAGACACCCGCCAGACCAGAAGCCCCCCAAGACGACCATTGCATTTGCAAATGATTGATAGCGGGATTTTCTTTTGGCACCCCAGTATTGGCGATGGTATCCACTTGTGCTTGATGCCACATATTAGACAAGCGGAAAATCTGCGCCCCCAAACGTTGATGCCAACGCAAAGCCACAGCACCACGCAATGTGCCTGTGTAATCCACCATACCGATTTTAGACCAATAATTATTTTCGCTAAATGCCCCCGCCCCAACATGGGTATCGGATGCGCCAATCAAACCAAATTTATAAGGGTTACCAGCGCCGCCTCTTTGTAGAGCGAGTCCGCGCTGATAGGCTTGGCGCACATAAGAGCCATCAAGGCGGCTGTCATGCCATGTAGCGATTTGGTAAGGCATAATCTCAAAACCTGCAAACTCATCATTCGGTGATAAAAGCGGATGTGTTTCCGATGTGCCTTTGACTTGCGAGATTTCCACAAGCGGTTCATTACGCATACGCATAGCGGTATAGGCTTTATCTATCGGGGCGCCATCATAAGTGGTGTTGGCAAACATAAAGCCATCAGAGCCATTAGAATTATGGGGAATAGCAAGGCTATCCATACCTTGTTCGCGCAAATTATCCATCCAACGCCACAAATTTTCTGGGTTTTTAGAAAGCAAACGAGAATAAGGCTCGTCTGGGGCATCGCCCTCAAATATGACATTGCGGTGTAGGTTTTCAAAAGTATCTTGCGAACTGGTATATTCATAACCAATAAATGCCGTGAAACGACCCGGCTCGTTATGTTGCTCTGCCGCATCAATAACCTCCACCCAAGCGGAACGCACAATATCCATATCAAGCAAATCATCTTCTATTTGTTGCCCGATATAAGGAAGCAAAGCCCCAAACGCACTGCGCCGCTCCGATGCTGTTTTTGCCGTGCGCAAGGCAACAGCACTAGGATGAGAACCTGCCGTGCTTGTCGCATCAAACATAGCGGGCACCATGCCCAGATAAACAGCATGGTCGGTAACCGCTTGGAAATCTAGCGGTTGGGGTAATTTCATCTCAAAACCAGACGGGTGTTTTATCGCTTCACCCTTCGCATAGCGATAGGAATCATCAGGACTATTGCGATTGCCAAAAATATAGGCATCAAATGAAAGTTTTGTATGCACATGGGTTTCACCAAATAAGGCTTCGCGATCTTTGGGTTCGGCTTGCGCCACGCCTGCCGCTAAAGTTAAGCCGATAACCGCACTTAATATCATCCGTTTCATAATGAACGTCCTCCCTTTATATATGTTTATTCTGCCGCAATTTTTATATTGGTTTCGCTATCGTCTTTTGCTGGTGTTCGTGTTGCAGAAAATTCAATCGCATCATCGTGTAGGCTGCCGAAACGTATCATCATCAAATCAAGGAGGTAATTGTGATGGAGTTTCCATGGGGCTTTTACCCCCTGCTTTGGCACGATATCGGCTTTACGCGCGATATAGCCAGAGGCGAGGTCAAGGATAGGCGTCGCCGTTATTCCATCGGCATTTGCCACGACTTTCTCATAGCCTTTTTTGTCCATATAATTAAGCAAGCGGCACACAAAAGACGAGGTCAAGTCGCATTTTAGCGTCCAAGAAGCATTGGTATAGCCTGTTGAAAGCGCCAGATTGGGTATGCTGGAGAACATTATCCCCTTATAGCTGGTAACATCGCCTGATTGGATTTGCTTGCCATCTACATTGAGGTTTATCTTACCAAAAAAGGCGAGGTCTAACCCCGTGGCGGTGATGATAATATCTGCCGCCAGTTCTTCGCCCGATGCAAGTTTGATACCGCCTTTCGTGAAAGACTCTATCGTGTCGGTGGCGATAGACGCTTTGCCTGAACATAAAGCCTTGAAAAAATCACCATCGGGGGCAAGACATAATCTTTGATCCCATGGGTTATAATCTGGCACTAAATGTTTTTCAAAATCAAAATCGGCGGGCACTTGTGTGCGTGCGGTATCAAGTAAAAACTTTTTGGCACGAGCGGGAAATGTTTTACAATACCAAAATATATATCGTTGATACAAAATGCTCATCCAGCGCGTAATGCCATAAGCCACTTTATTAGGCAATAATCTGCGCAAGAGAATAGCCGTGCTATTTTCAGCAGGGGCGGCGATGATATAAGTTGGCGATCTTTGTAGCATCGTAATATGTTTCACCTTATCTGCCATTGATGGCACGATAGTGACCGCCGTTGCCCCCGACCCGATAACGACCACTTTTTTATCGCTATAGTCTAAATCTTCTCGCCAGAATTGCGGATGAATAATCTCGCCTTCAAAATCTTTTTCATTGGGGAATTCAGGGCGATAGCCTTCATCGTAATTATAATAGCCCGTGCATAGATGAATAAATCTTGCTTTATAAGTTGTGCGTGTGTTGGCGGCGGTGTCTTCCACATCCACCGACCACATATTTTCGGCGCTAGACCATTTCGCCTCGTGCACTTTTTTATTAAACTGAATAAATTTACCTAGACCACTTTCCGATAATGTCTCGCGCAGATATGACAAAATAGAAGGCGCATCGGCGATAGATTTGCGCGACGTCCAAGGACGAAACGAAAAGCCCAGTGTAAACATATCACTATCGGAGCGAATACCCGGATATTTGAACAAATTCCATGTGCCACCGATATCGGCGCGTCTTTCTAGTATGGTGTAGGATTTATTCGGGCTATATTTACTGATGTGGTGGGCAGCGGAAATACCTGATATTCCTGCTCCAATAATCAGCACATCTGTTTCGTTTGTCATTTTATTATCCCTTATCATTCTTTATATATATAAAACTCTACCTTATCTTTACCGCCTCTGCAAGCCATTAGCCCCCTCTATCCCCCCTAGTCTAATGGTGATTGTGGTGATAAGGTGGACTCATAATAAAGGGATATTAAGGGGAGGATACGATTATGGCACGGAATATAAGGGTATTATTAGACGATTTGGTCTTTGGCGAGGGGCCGCGCTGGCATATAGATGTGGATAAAGATAAAGGCTGGCTCTATTTCTCGGATTTCTACGACAGACACGTCCGCCGTGTTAATGAGGCGGGGGAATCGGAGGTGGTGGTCAAATTAGACGACCAACCCTCTGGCATAGGCTGGCTTCCCGATGGGCGCATGCTGGTGGTCTCTATGATAAAGAAGCAAGTGCTGGTCTATGATGGGCACACGTTGGAACTCTATGCCGACCTCAGTGCTTTTGCGCCGCACCATTGCAATGATATGGTCGTTGATGCACAAGGCAATGCCTATGTCGGCAATTTCGGTTTTGATATTTATGCGGGTGATGATATATGCGCGACCAATATCATATTGGTGCGCCCTAATGGCGAGATTAGTATCGCTGCCGATAATCTGCTTTTCCCGAATGGCGCGGTGATTACGCCTGATAATAAAACGTTCATCGTGGGGGAAAGTTATGGCGCCCGCCTTGCCGCTTATGACATCAACCCCGATGCCACTTTAAGCAATCATCGTATCTGGGCGAATATGGCGGAGATGAAACCAGATTATACGCCTGTCCCAGATGGCATTTGCCTAGATGCTGAAGGGGCATTATGGGTTGCCTCCCCCACCACCAATGATGTTTTACGCATTTCTGAAGGCGGCAAATTACTAGAAGTGATTGCCATAGATAGAGGCGCTTTTGCTTGTATGCTAGGCGGCGGGGACGGCAAGACACTCTTTATATGCGCCGCCCCCGATAGCAATCCCCGCAAACTGGCGGGCACGCGTGAGGGGCAGATATTAGCCGTCAAAGTTGATGTCCCCCATAGCGGTCGCCCTTAAGGTATCATAAAAATATGCGTATCTTAATCGCTGGCGCTGGTGTAGGCGGCATAGTCTCGGCATTATTACTGCGCCAATATGGCTATGATGTGCAGGTCTTTGAACAAGCAGACGGCAATAGCGAAATCGGCGCCGGGGTTCAGTTAAGCCCCAATGCCATGCGGGTGCTTATGCAACTTGGATTATATCACGACCTTGCGCCTCTGGCGACAGAGCCTCACGCTGCCACAATACGCCATCACAAAACAGGAGCGATTTATACGAGACAGGTTTTGCGTCATCTGTGCCGTGTTAATTATAAAGCGCCCTATTTTCAATTCTTCCGCCCCGATTTAATGCGGGTGCTTTTAACCGCCGCCCATAAAGCGGGGGTGCAAATTAATTTCGGCGAGAAAGTATCTGGCTATCATCAAGATGCGCAAGCCGCCTATTTACAATTGCAAAGCACCCGCGCCCCTGCTGGTGATATTATTATTGCCGCCGATGGTTTGCACTCGCCAATAAGGGCGCAAATGTTAGGCGATAGTCCTTTACGCTTTGGCGGCGCTGTGGCGTGGCGTGGTGTGATAGAGGCACGCCTCGTAAAAGGGCAATTGCCTTTTGAAGCAACACTATGGGCGGGCAAAGGCAAACATTTTGTCGCTTATTATATGCAGGGAGCGGAGCGTTATATGCAGGGAGCGGAGCGGATTAACTTTGTTGCAGTGCAAAGAATGCAAAAAATGCAAAAGCGTCGCCACCATAGCGACACTAATAATTATAGTGCCAATTATAGTGAAGGCGACAATGATGAACTGCGAGAGGCTTTTGCAGGCTGGCATAGCCCCGTGCAAAACATATTAGCGGCGGCGCAACATTCTACTTTATGGGATTTATATGACAGACCCCCTTCCTCCACGATTTGCGATGGACGCATAGCATTGCTGGGCGATGCTGCCCACCCGACACTACCCTTTGCGGCACAAGGGGCGGCGATGGCGATTGAAGATGCCAATGTTATCGCCCATACCATAAAAAATCACAATCGGGCGCAGAGGGCACAGGGGGCACAGGGCAAAAACTATAATGCGATTGCTCTGCTGACTTATCAAAAAATACGAAAGCCGCGCACCGCTTATATCACCAAAACATCGCGCCGTGCTTTGTCGCTCTATCATAGTGCGCCGCCCTTGAAGCAAGCGGCTTTTGCATATCCTGCTCTTTTGCGGCAACAGATGAAACGCATTTATGGTTATGACCCGCTATTATAAGCAATAATATATTTGACAATAAAGCCAACACAGGCATAGTTTCACTATAATTATAGATAAGGAATGAGGAGCATAAAATGAAAATCTCTAAACTATTTACCAGCACCACATTACTTACCAGTATTGTATTGCTTGCCAGCACATTCATCACCCCCGCTCTGGCGGCGGGGCATACACATAATAGTTGGCGGGCGCCAGGCGACCTAGATAGTTGGGCTAGCATATTTATCCTTATCGCTTCGCTTATGGTCGCGGCTTTTGTCAATGGCAGAGAATCCCGCACCCGCATTATCGGCACATGGCTGGCAGCGCTCGGCTGTTTTGGCGTGGTGGCATGGTTTGGTGTTTATGCGATAGACACATTGGATAATCCACGCGAACATGTTCTGCCTGTTGATGCGGCAAAGCCCATTTTATTACAAGCGCAAATGCTTATCGCTTTTGTGGTGGGGCTGGCATTATTGGTGGTGGCACGATGGCAAGCGCGGCGCACCGACCGCCTAGACATACCCACCCATAACACCCCCGATAATTACGGCAAAGTCAGTCGCATTTTACATTGGACGATTGCTATTTTGATTATCCTGCTTGTGCCTATGGGTATTTTTGCAACTATGATTCCCGAAGGCACTTCTTTTCGCGGTTATTATTATGTTACGCATAAATCATTAGGGTTTTCTGTATTGATTCTGGTCTTCGCAAGATTGGCGTGGAATATATGGGGCAGTCGCCGCCCTGCCCTTGCCACAGAGCTAAAACTATGGGAGCGACGGCTCGCGCACACCATGCACATTCTGCTTTATGTCTTGATGATAGGCTTACCGATAAGCGGCTTTATGATGTCTGATTTTGGTGGTGCCTCTTCGTATTTCTTCTTTTGGGATATTACGCCTTTCTTTGAGAAAAGCATTCCCACCAGAGATATATTAGGCTTGATGCATAAAGTCGTCCTGCCCTATTTGCTCTACATATTTTTAGGGACACATATATTAGGGGCATTGAAGCACCAGTTCATAGACAAGCACGAAAACGCTTTGCGCCGTATGGTGTCTTAATGACAGCCAAAAAATCAACGCGTTTGCGACGCTCGCAATTAGCCGTGCCGGGTGTTAGCGAAAAAATGCTGGCAAAAGCGGCGGCATCACAAGCCGACCATGTTTTTTGTGATTTGGAAGATGCCGTTGCCCCCAAAAGCAAAGTCGGGGCGAGGGATACAATCTGCAATGCCTTGAACGAATTGGATTGGGGTAAATCTGTGCGCTGTGTTCGTGTTAATGATATTGGCACGCAATGGTGCCATGAGGACATTATTCACATTGTAGAAAAAGCGGGACACAATCTTGATACGATAATGCTACCGAAGCCGCTTTGTGCGTCTGATGTTTTATTTGCCGATACTTTGCTTTCGCAGTTAGAGCAGAAGTTAGATCTACCGCACAAAATTGGGCTGGAGGTTTTGATAGAAGAAGTGCAAGCCATGCAAAATGTGCAAGAGATTGCCACTTCTTGCGAACGTCTAGAATGTATGATTTTTGGTATGGGCGATTATTCTGCCAGTCAAGGTTTGGTGGTGGAAGATATTGGCAAGGCCTCTGGTTATCCGGGTGATATTTTTCACTATCCGCGTTATCAAATGACGATAGCGGCACGCGCCGCCGGTATTGATGCCATTGACGGACCTTTTGTTGATTTCAAAGACGAAGCAAATTATGCCGAAGAATGTCGCCGCGCTTTAACTTTGGGTATGGTTGGCAAATGGGCTATCCATCCCGCACAAATAGCCCCCGCCCTCGCTATATTTTCACCCAGCCAAGAACAAGTGGATTTCGCAAGAGAGATTATCGCTGTCTATCGCGAAGCAGAGGCGCAAGGCATAGGCTCTGTCGGGCATAAGGGGGTTATGGTTGATGCCGCTTCCGCGCGCTTATTCCAAAACACTGCCGACCGCGCCGACATCATCGGCTTGTAATTTTTACACGCAGGCTACTAATAACTTTGACTAATTGGTTGCGGGGGTGAGGGCGAAAAGCGAAAGCACTGCTTTCGCCGACCGAACGATTTGAACCTTTTTTTTCAAGCAGTTGTCTATTCGGCTGTGATGTGCCATAACACTTTTCATTGACGCGGGGTGGAGCAGCCCGGTAGCTCGTCAGGCTCATAACCTGAAGGTCGTAGGTTCAAATCCTACCCCCGCAACCAATTAAAACTAACGTGGTACACAAAGAGAATATATTATGAAAAGCTTTAAAAAATTTATTGAAGAAACAAAATTAGCGGAAAAAACAGAATTTAGAGCAACCGCTTGGTCAAATGGTGGCGATGGATATGGTTTACGTGTAAGTAAGAATGATCGCGATAATTTTTTTAAAAAATCTGAAAAGAAAGTTAGATTATCATTTTCTGATAAAAACGATTCTATTTCAATTGATATTACATCATCATTTTGGAACAACTGCACAGAATTACGCAGTGCAGAAATAAAAG
>JAAOIL010000070.1 GCA_015163825.1 Alphaproteobacteria bacterium
CGCACACAGCCGCCAACGCATCTGGTTATTGCCCTCTCATCATTTAATGGGGCATCATTTAATATGGTGAGCACACGCACGACATCGGCGCGTCTTAACCAAGCGGGATTTATTTTTGGCATTATTCAAAATGTCCCTCTATGACTTTGCCGTCTTTTAATGTGGGCGATATATATTGCCCTTGTATATCATCGCCCGAAAGGGAGCGCCACACACCAAAACTACCAAGCACCAGCACAACACCCGCCAAGGCAGCCCAAGCCCATACTTGTTTTTGGGCTTCTGCCGGGTGGCGGCGTTTCACCCATATTAACCACAAAGCGGTCAATATGAACGGCACAAAAAATAGTGCCAAATTCCATAATAAAATTCTAATCATTTTGTCCTCATAATCTTTTTGCCAAGTTAAGCAACATCCCCGCCGTTGCGCCCCATATATTAAAGCCCTGATATTC
The DNA here is from genome assembly GCA_015163825.1 of Alphaproteobacteria bacterium. Classification (GTDB taxonomy): domain Bacteria; phylum Pseudomonadota; class Alphaproteobacteria; order RS24; family RS24; genus JAAOIL01. The sequence goes on from JAAOIL010000070.1 coordinate 456, forward strand.
TAGCGCATGATAACGCCGATGTTTACCCTGCCACATCACTTTATGCTCTTTATAATTGTCGGCATTCAATGCCAAAGTAAGCGGCACTTCAAAAATATGCGCGACCTCATTGACATCGGCAATCGCTGTGAAAGGATCGGCGATAAACCCGACCACAGGCAAAATACGAAACCCCGTGCCCGTCTCATAAGTGTCTAGCACCCCTGCCACTTCCACTTGTGCTGGTGGCAGACCCACTTCCTCATGTGCCTCGCGCAAAGCAGCCGCTATCGGGGTGGCATCATCTGCCTCTACCTTGCCACCCGGAAACGCCACCTGTCCCGAATGCTTTTGCAAATGCGATGCCCTTTGCGTCAATAAAATATGCGGCTCGCTATGATAAGTGGTAATCGGCATAAGCACCGATGCCAATGTCAAAGCACTATTCGGTTTGGGCGCAAAGTCATGACCCGCAACATTATCACCTGTTTGTCCCGATGTTTCATAAAGTATCGCCGCCGATGGCAAGTCAGGGTTAATCGCCGTGCAAATGCGGTGGCGGTAATTATCCATTTTGCGCCCCTAACATAGAGGCTGGTGCTAGCGGAAAAAACACCCCCGCACTCCATACACCAAAATCATCGCCAACAATTTCGCCAATCTCCATAAGATCATAAAAAACCGATCGCGCAATCAACGCCTCCAGTCGTGCCCGAATATGCACATAAGGCGAAGGCTCTTGCGTGGTCTCATCAATCTCCATACGCAGAAGATGCGCCGCCCCCGCCTCTATTATATCGCCAACATTCGTCTCAAACTTTAAGCATTGTTCGCGCCCCGCACCCTCGCGGTGCATTAAAATTGCCACAAAAGGCGCATCTTCTACCTCTATTCTTATTTTCTCAACGGGGGTGACGAGATAATGCTCGCCATCATCATCGTGGCGCAAGATGGTTGAAAATAACCGCACCAGACGCTTACGCCCTATCGGGGAATTGGCATAATACCACTGCCCATCACGCCCAATACGCAAACCAATATCGCCGCAATAATCGGGTTCCCATAAATGCACGGGCGGTAATCCCTTCGCACCTGCTTGCTCGGCTGCCTTTATGACATCTTGTAGGGAATTGCTGTTTGCGGCTTCATTATTCATGGGGGCGATACTAGCACAATATCCGTTCTCACACCAAATCAGGCTAAATCAGGCGCACCGCATACCTTACCCGCTATATCAGTTTTGCCACGCACCAAAAGTCGTGCCGCATCGACAGGACCCGGCATAATTACCGCCGATGAAGTGCTACCAAAACCGACGCGTTGATAATAAGGTAAATCACCCACCAATAATACAAACTGAAATTGCGTTAGTTTATCTGCGAATGCCAAACTATACGTCATAAGTTCAACGCCTATGCCGCGATTTTGTAAAATAGGCGAGACTATCAAAGGTCCTAGCAATAACCCCGCATCACCGCCCACCCGAATAGGCGAATAAGATATGCTGGCTAGAATTTGTGTTCCCTCAGCTGTGTCATCAGAAAGGACATAAGACAAATCTGTATAGGCGGTGGATTGCTCCCGCAGACGCTCTGCTGTGCGCGCATGACGACCCGGTCCGAAGCCTTGCGCCAACAAAGTCTCTATCGCCGCCTTATGGGCGGGTGTCGTGGCTATGATTTTATCTGTGATTTTACCTGTCGCACTCATTATATCACCCGAATAATATCGCTATATAGACACTATAGAATATGAGGAAACATATCCCCGTTCCTCTATTCATAGAGCCACGCCCTATCATATAAATGCCAAGCACTGCCACTGCCAGCATCACCCAAATATCACGCGCAAACATCTCTGGTGGTATGACAAGCGGTGTAACCAATGCCGAAGCCCCCAGAATAAGCAAAATGTTAGCGATATTACTGCCGATGATATTACCTATCGCCAGCCCTGCTTGCCCGCGCAAACAAGCCGTTACGGATACTGCCAGTTCAGGTAGGCTCGTGCCGATTGCCACCAAACTCAAGGCTATCACCCCGCTTGATACCCCGATTTGCTCTGCGAATTGCACCCCGCCCGATACCATAAGATCTGCGCCCCAAATAATCCCTGCTAGCCCGATTATCAACATGGGAAACCCAAGCCACAAACCACCCCGCATAATACCATCTTCGGCATTTGCCGTTATAGAAGCATCTGCTTTGCGGCGTGAATCATAATAAAGATAAACGACATATCCTACCAGCGCGATCAAAAGCATCACCCCTATCGTGAAGGAAATCATCCCATAAAAAGCCAAGCCCAGCAGAACCAATGAGGCGGCAAGCATAACCCCCCCATCGCGGCGCAAGTGAATATCCCCCACCACGAACGGACGCAGAGTAGCCATCACCCCCATTATCAGCAGAACATTGGCGATATTACTGCCGATGACATTACCGATAACAATGGCGACCTCCCCCTCTAGGGCTGCCGATAGCGAGACGGTCAGCTCGGGGGCAGATGTCCCCACAGATATGATTGTCAGCCCGACCAGAATAGGCGGCACACGCAAGGTGTGTACGGTTGTCACAGCCCCCCTGATAAAGGCTTCGCTGCTCACGCCGAGAATAATAAAGCCCACCAGAATGAGCATAAGGGGTGTCTCTATAAACATAATGAAGCCTCTAACACAAAAAGGGGTTGGCACGATATTATTTTTTGCGCTAGGGTTTGAAACACATTTTATTATTGGGAGGATAATGATGACAAGCGAATTCAAAGGCTGGAATTTCGGCGATATATTAGACACGATTATTCCTATTTTACCACCAGAGCACCCGGCGTTAATACATGGGGAGCGTGTGATTACATGGAGCGAAATGGATAGGCGCAGTAATAATCTGGCGCGGGCTTTGTTGGCGCGCGATATTGCTTATGGTGATAAGGTTAGTTTCTATATGCGCAACCGCCCCGAATATATGGAGACATTAGCGGCTTGTTTTCGTGGTCGCCTTGCGCATGTGAATGTTAATTATCGCTATATCGTTGATGAGGTGCAATATATTTTTGACAATTCCGATTCCACCGTCGTTGTTTATGGACAAGAATTCCGCGACAACATATTAGAATTACGCAAGCGATTAGATAAAGTGAAAGTCTGGGTGGAAGTTGGCGATGGTAAAACCACACCTGACGGCATCTTAAAATATGAAGACCTCGTCAGCGAAGGCGACGGCAGCAATCTTGATATTGAAAGAGAGCCAAGCGATTTACTCTTTTTATATACGGGTGGCACAACGGGTATGCCAAAGGGTGTGATGTGGGAGCATCATAATCTGCGTGAAGTTATGTCGCTCGCCTCGCGGGCTTTGGGGGAAGTGCCCGAAACATTGGCAGCCCTAGCGCAAGACTTAAAAACCAAAGGGCGTGGCGAGATTTATATTCCCGCTTGTCCGCTTATGCATGGCACAGGTCTATTCACCGCTTTGAGTGCGATGATGGGGGGTGGCACAATCATTACACTGGGGGCACACTCCCTTGATGCCCAAGAACTCTGGCAGGCGGTGGAAACCCATAAGGTGGAAAACATCGCCATTGTCGGTGATGCTTTCGCTAAACCTATGCTGGCAGAACTAGACGCCAATCCTGGTCGCTATGATTTATCTAGCCTTGTGGGGATGTTATCGTCGGGCGTGATGTGGAGCGTGGACATCAAACAAGCCTTGTTGGAACATATGCCGCAAGTATTATTAACCGATAGTTTTGGCTCGTCTGAGGCGGTCGGCTTTGGCTCGTCCATCACAGCGAAAGACGCGCCTGTCCAGACAGCGAAATTCACCACCAATGATTTATGCAAAGTCTTTGACGAAAACGATAATGAAATCGCGCGCGGGTCTGAAACGCCGGGCTTTATCGCTTTTGGGGGACCAATACCGCTCGGCTATTACAAGGATGAAGAAAAAACCGCCAAGATTTTCAAAACCATAGACGGACATCGCTATTCTATTCCGGGTGATTATTGCTTGGTGGCAGAAGATGGCACACTCACTTTATTGGGTCGTGGTTCGGTCTGTATCAATTCGGCGGGCGAGAAAATCTACCCCGAAGAAGTGGAAGAGACTTTGAAACTTCATGCGGCGGTGGAAGATGCCCTGGTTATCGGTGTGCCAGACGAAAAGTGGGGACAAGC
>JAAOIL010000008.1 GCA_015163825.1 Alphaproteobacteria bacterium
ATTATAAATCGGCAAGGGCACACGCGCTGTGCCGCTATAGCCCACCAAACGCACAGAGTTGGAGCCGATGTCAATCACCCCTAAAGGGGCATCTGGCAATATCGGTTTCGCCATTATGCCCTCCCCTTTTTTTGCTTCACGTTCTGTTTCACGCTCTGTTCCACGCTCTGCCCCGATAGGCTGGGGTTGGTGAGAAAATAATCATGGGCGGAAAGTGGCTCGCTAGAATCAGGCGCAATCCTTATATAGTTTCCGTCATCTTGCATTTGCCAACTTTGTAAATTATCAGCAAGGTTGGTTGCCATAACTTGGTCTAGCACTTGCGCTTGCACGGTTTCATTTAATATCGGCGTTAGCACTTCCACCCGCCTATCTAAATTGCGTGGCATCCAATCCGCAGAAGATATAAACACCCGCGCTTGTGTGTGCGGCAAACCAAAACCATTACCAAAACACACAATGCGCGCGTGTTCCAAAAACCGCCCGATGATACTCTTAACACGGATATTTTCTGACAGACCCTCAACACCCGCCCGCAAGCAACATATACCCCGCACGACCAAATCTATCTGCACCCCCGCTTGCGATGCCCGATAGAGTTCGTCAATAATGAAACCATCAACCAGGGCATTTAGTTTCGCCCATATCGCTGCGGGTCGCCCCGCTTCGGCATGGGCTATCTCTTCTTGTATGTGCTGCATAAGTCGCCCCCGCAATGTTAGCGGCGAGACAGCCAGATGATGCAAATCCTCTGGCTCCACATAAGAAGTGAAAAAGTTAAACACTTTGCTAACATCTTGCGTGATTTCTTCATGGCAAGTGAAAAGCGATAAATCCGTATATATTTTCGCATTCACAGGATGATAATTGCCAGTGCCTAGATGCGAATAGGTGCGCATCGCATCGCCTTCACGCCGCACAACAATGCTGATTTTCGCATGGGTCTTTAACTGCGTAAATCCGTAAAGTACTTGCACACCCGCTCTTTCCATATCTCGGGCAAGGCGGATATTTGCCGCTTCGTCAAACCGTGCTTTCAACTCTACCAAGGCGGTGACCGTCTTCCCCGCCTCTGCCGCCTCTATCAGGGCTTGCACTATCGGGCTATCCTTTGAGGTGCGGTAAAGTGTTTGCTTTATCGCTACAACATCAGGGTCGCTCGCCGCTTGACGGATGAATTTCACGACAACATCAAAACTCTCATAAGGATGATGCACCAAAATATCCTTCGTGCGAATAGCCGCAAAACAATCGCCATTATGTGCCTCTATCCGTTGCGGAAACCGCGCCTGAAACGGCACAAACTTTAAGGAAGCAGGTGCATAATCATAAATCTCTGCTGTTTGCGCCAACCCCACCAAACCATCAACGACCACAACACTCGCCGCATCAACCTCTAGGGCGCGGGTGACTAAACCTTGCAACGCCTTCGGCATATCCCCCCCAATCTTGAGGCGAATAACCGAACCACGCCTTCTACGTTTCAAAGCACTTTCATAAAGACGCACTAAATCTTCCGCCTCTTCTTCCACCTCTATATCGCTATCACGGATAAGGCGAAACGCCCCCTGCCCCCGCACATCATAGCGAGGAAAAATGCGTTCAATAAACATTGTCATCAAACTTTCTAGCCGCAAGAAAAATAACTCATCTTTTTCGCCGCCACCAGTTTCTTCTTTTGTCTCTTCTTTTGTTGGGCAGGGAAGTTTTATAAATCGCTCCAATTGTTGGGGCATCAATAATAGCGCATTCATTTCGTGTCCGTCTCGTTGGCGCACCAATTGCAATGCCAGCGCAAACCCCAGATTGGGAATAAACGGGAATGGATGGGCGGGATCTATCGCCAATGGCGTTAGCACGGGCAGAACTTTATTGAGAAAATAATCCTCCAGCCATAGCGATTGCGATGGCGTAAGGGCGGCGACATCAACCACATGGATATGATGTGTGCCAAGTTCTTTATGCAATTGCTGCCATACGGCTTGTTGTTGCGTCATCAATCTATTGGCGCGTTTTGTGACTTTCTCTAATTGCTCTTGCGGGGTTAGCCCCTCCTGACTGGGGATATCCACCCGCGCTACCACCTGCCCGACAAGCCCCGCCACACGCACCATAAAAAACTCTTCCAGATTGGTGGCAGAAATAGACAGAAATTTGAGGCGCTCTAATACAGGGTGGGCTTTGTTCTCTGCCTCTTCCAAAACACGTTCATTGAAGGCGAGCCATGAGAGTTCGCGATTGATAAACCTCTGCGCCCGTGAGAACCCCAGATGGGTGGGCGGCAAATCTTGCGGATTTAACGGCATAATGGGTGAGTTCAACATAACCCCTTATACACTAATTATGCGATTTATTCTAGTCTAGCACTTCCGCAATCAAAGGAATAGTGACTTTGCGCTTATGCGTGAGGGCGTGTTTATCTATTTGCTCCACCAATAATGCCATCGCCTTATATTCGCGTGTCACACGCGGCACAAGATAAGCCACGACTTTTTCATCAACGATAATCTGGCGGTCAGAAAAAAGTTTGAATAATAAATAGCCGAGCAAATCATCATCGGGCGTGTGCATAGCGATAGCGGGTATCGCCAATAAACGAGAACGCAAATCTGGCAAGCGCAAATCTAAATGGGCGGGGGCACCAATGGAGGTCAGCAATAATCGCCGCTTATGGGGGCTGTGGCGCACCGCATTCAAGAGGTGAAACAAAACCTCCTCATCACGGGGGCGCAACTCATCAAGGGCATCAATGATTAAAATATCAGGACACGAGGCATGCTCTGCCAGACACGCTTTCACCGCCCCATGCTGCGCAATATCTGCCGATGGCACACACGCCGCCGCCTGATTATGCGCCAACACCGCCGCCAAATGACTTTTGCCACACCCGCTCGGTCCATACAGCCAATGCAAGCACGCGCTCTGTGATTGCCAATCATCAATCAACGCCACTGCCTCGCCATTGCAAGGGGCAACAATAAAATCGTGGCGGTTTAAGGCAGCACGTATCGGTAAGTCAAAAATAAGTTGTCCGCCCATTGTGTGCGCTCTATTTCGTATCGTCTTGGCTGGTGGCATCGTGATAAGTGGCGCGCACCAAAACCCCTATCACCGCCGCCGCCGGCACAGCAAGCAATAATCCCAAAAAGCCTAATAGCCCACTCATCAATAATAGCGCAAATAATATCCACACCGGATGCAACCGCACCCGATTACCAATAATGCGCGGCGTCAATACATTACCCTCTATGATTTGCCCAACGATGAAAACCCCAATAATAGACGCACCACTGGCAGACATCATACCAAATTGCCCGATGGTTAAAAATCCTGCCAACAACAAACCTAATGCCGTGCCGACATAAGGGATAAACGATAATATCCCCGCCACAATGCCAACCGCTATCCCCCCTTGTAAGCCCAACGCATAAAGGCTGATAGCATAAAAAGTCGCAAGGAATATGCATATCGCAATCTGCCCCCGCACAAAACCACCCAGCACTTTATCAACCTCTGTCGCCAGCGCTCTTATGCGCGGCGCATGACGCACAGGCAGCAACCCATTCATCGTGGAAACAAGATGGTTCCAATCATTCAATAAATAAATCCCGACAATCGGGGTTATCAAAATCAACGTCACCAAATTAAAAATTGATAGGCTGGAATAAAGTAAATGATTGCCAATGCTTTGTATATTCTTGAAAAATTGTTGCGGGTCGGGCAAAAAATCTTGGTGCATTCCCGCCCATGCTTGCACTTGCCCAAAATAATCCGACAACAGCGCAAATAATTGTTGAAATTGTGCGATAAATATCGGTGAACCATAAAAAACCCCCGCCACAATAACCCCTACAAACAAAATAGAAATAAGCGCCGTTGCCAATATGCGTGGCAAACGTATACGCTCCAAAGCATCGGCAAGCGGGTTTAGCAAATATGCCGCCGCAAACCCTAAAATAAACGGCAATAATATACCGCCCATCAAAGCCATCAGCCCTAATAATCCCAAAAATCCTATCAGCATCATAAAAGGTAAATTGTTGCGTATCATTTTAGCTCCAGTTCTAATTCATCCGTTGTCGGGTTATTAAGCAGACGCAAGCCTTGTCGGTCAAGGTGGTCGGTTAACGTCTCTTGACTGCCTGTGTAAGAAACCGCCAGCACCGCACGAGGCGGCGATATTTCTACCAGCCGCACCAAACGCACCGATGTCACCGCCGCTAGTGATTGTTGCATCCGCAACCATGCGGGTAAATCCGCAAATGTCGCCAATATAGTGACAATCTGGGTCGCATTATCAAGAGGCGTGGCTTGCGTCTTCCAACGCTCACCCAGTAAGAGCAGAAACTCCGCCACCGCTTGCGGTGCCGCCGCCGCACTGCCTGCGGGCGCAGAATAGGTGCGGATGATAACATCACTCTCATGTTCCCCAAAAATATAGAGCGTCACGCCTAGCCTGCCCGTCTGACCCGCTAACGCATGCGCCACCAATATCGTGCTTGTATCATAACGCCGATTAAGCTGAGCCAATTTCACAGGGTGCCCACGCACTATATCTTCAGCCGTGATAGCAATGTCAGCCTCCCCCTGCTCCGCCAATATCAAGGGAGATGGGATATTCTCTAAATCTTGCGCTTGCCAAGCATCACGCCACCAATGCTGACCCCAGGCTTGCAAGCCATCTCTATCCTCCAGCACGGGTATCAATAATAGCGGACGATTTTGGCTTTCGCTTATCGCTATGTCTAAATCTTGGAAGATCTGACGCAAAGGCTGTGCCGCAAAAGCCACAAATAAAGTTGCCGAATAAGTGCGTGATATGGTTTTTTCCTCATCTAATTCTATGCGGTTTATCATCGTTTCAAAATCAAGGCTGGCGGCATCGGGCAAACGCGACCAATCCGCACGCGGGGATAGCCTACGCAAAATAACCTCCAAAGCCTCCACCTGACCCTGACGCAACGCCATCGTGCGTGCCTGTGCCGAAGTCGCAGCCCGCGCCTTTATAGGAAGTCCCGCGACATCATATATCCCCCCATACGCAACAGGCGACACCAAAAGCCCCAGAAAAAATAAGGAAACAAACAATCTCATGCGCCGAACCTACCCCGCTTTATCCGACAAAGCAATATAAAGGCATATATAAGGTGGAAATGATAAAGCGGGTGTGATAAAAAAGAGGCTATGGCGACTCCAAAAAATTATGCCGAGGCGGGCGTGGATATTGAAGCGGGAAACGCGCTGATAAGAAAAATCGCGCCCATGGTGAAGGCAACCG
>JAAOIL010000071.1 GCA_015163825.1 Alphaproteobacteria bacterium
ACGGCTTGGTCTATGTTGCGCGCACGGCTTTATGAAGTGGAGTTGCAAAAGCGTGAGGAAGAATCGCAATCAGCGCAAAGTGCAAAAACTGAAATTGGCTGGGGTCATCAAATTCGCTCTTATGTGTTGCAGCCATATCAAATGGTAAAAGATTTGCGCACCAATGTTGAAAGCCCCTCGCCAGATGATGTGCTTGATGGGGCGCTAGACCCTTTCATTGATGCCGCCCTTGCGCAACGCATTGGCAGTAGAGACTAAAACATTAACTAGATTTTGCCGCCTCTAAAACTTCGGCGACATGATTTTTCACCCGCACTTTGTGCCAGATGTTTTTAATCTTGCCCTTGTCATCAATTAAAAATGTGGTGCGCTCTATGCCCCTATATTCACGTCCATAAAGTTTTTTCATAACCCAACAGCCAAAATCTTTGATAGCGATTTTGTCTTCATCGCTTAATAGAATTATGCCGAGTTCGTGCTTGGTTTCAAACTTTTTATGCCGTGCCATGCTGTCGGCTGAAATGCCAATAATATCTGTCTTGGCACGTTTGAACTTGGCACGGGCGGTGGTGAAATCTATGGCTTGGGTGGTGCAACCGGGTGTGTCGTCCTTCGGGTAGAAATAGACCACCACTTGTCGCCCCTTATAATCGGAGAGTTTATGTGTTGCCCCCGCCGCATCGGGCAGTGTGAAAGCGGGGGCTTTATCCCCTATTTTTAAGATTGTTACGATTTTCATCCCCTTTTTATGGCTAAATATGCCATAAGAATAGGTGATGGGCTGGCTTAAAACAACTCTAAAAATAATGGTGGAATCCCTATTGTGGACGGCAACGTGCATAGCGACATTGCTGGCGGCGATAACATTATGGCTACAATTTTCTACATTATCGCTCGTGCCGATAGCGGGGGCGATAGAAAATATGCTGGAGGCGCGCATTGGTGGAAAAATCCATTTGCTTAATCCGCGCTTGGGGTGGTCGCAAACCAGCAATGATTTCACCTTCGCCCTTGACCGCATTTATTATGTGGATGATGTGCTGGGTGTAAAAATGCTTGCCGATAATATCTTTGCCAAACACAATATGGATGCGGTTTTGGAAAATGGCGTGTGGAGTGCGGCTTCTATTTTTCGCATAGAGGGAGTGCATATTTATGGTGAAAACGGCACGGTGTTGCGTTCCCAAATCACTGAGGCGCTATTTGCGCTGTCGGCATTGGAAGGCGATGGCTTGCGCTATATAGATGACTTCACGATAAGCAATATCAATTTCATTCAAGCCGATATTGATGGTGAAAGTGAACCCTCACATTTAATTTTACGCCGCACGGGAGATACGCTGACGGCAAATGGCAAAATAGCCTTCCCCGCCCATGATGGTTATAAACCGACATTGATGATGGCGGGTCGTATTGGTGTCGGTGTGGGGGGGCAGATTGCGATTAATATCAGCGATGCCTCTACCAGCGCTATTGCCGATTGGGGGCAGGGGCTGGCGCTGTTAAAGGTGGTGGAAGCACGAGGCAATGTCAGTGCCATTGTGCGTATCAATGCAGACCTACGCCCGACAACAGGCGAGTTTGATATGAATTTAGGGGCGGGGCAAGTGCATCTGCCATTTACGCCACCCTCTTTTATTCCCGAAAAAATGACCTTGCATAAGGCGCATCTTGTTATGGATGTTGATTTTGCCACAGAAGTTCTGCGTATGAGTGTGGGGAAGGTCAGCCTAGATAAATCCGAGTTAGATTTACAAGGGCGCTTCACTTATGCGCAAGATAATGTCGGGGGGTTATCGGTGCGGGGGCAAATCACCAATGGCACGGCACATCTGGATATGGCAGATATATTGACGGCGCCGCTACAATTGCGCGATGTCAAAGCCGATGCCACTTACGATTATGCCAATACCATATTTCGCATTGACCATCTTTCCGCCAATGATGAACGCAATAGGCGTATCGCTACCCTTGTGGGGGAACTTGCGGTGAAGCCACACAAGCAAAGCACATTGCAAGTAGATTTAGACATAGGCGCAATTGATGGCGAAAACATTATGGATAGATGGTCGCCCTTGCTCGCTGGCAATACAAGAAAATGGGCGAGAGAAAATCTGAGTGGTGGTCGCCTTGTTGGGGCGCATCTCAAAATGAATGTGTTGTTGAATACATTAATCACCAAGCCGCGCCGTGCCCCTTTGCCAGAGGGGGCGGTGCATTTGCAAATGTATTTTGAAGATATGCGTCTGAACTACATAGATGATATGCCGCCTTTGCAAGAGGCGACAGGCAAGATAGATGTTTATGGCAAAACAATGTTTGTGGCGTTGAAAAGTGGCAAAGTGATTTTGCAAAACAACAAAGACCCGATTATTATTGGCGCTTCAACTTTATTTATGGACGATTATCGCGACCCCGATCGCAACAGCATATTAGAGATAGGGCTGAAAGGGCAAAGCAAAACGATTATGCGCTATATCAATCTGCCGCCTGTTTTTGCAACCCGCAATGTTGATTTTGATTTCAGCCGCCTAGAGGGGGACATGGCGGGTCGTGTTAAAATGTATTTACCGATTAAACCTGACATTGACAGAGATGCTATTCGCTTTACGGCATCGGCACAAAGCACCAATGCGGCAATTACGGGCAAGATAGATGACTATACTATAAGTGCGGGGCAAGTTTATACGACCATTGATAATCAGTATTTTTCAATGCAGGGTAATATAGAAGCCAATGGTGTGCCGCTAACATTGGCGTGGCATTTGCCTGTTGCGTTGCCAGAGAAATCGCAATTGGCATTATCGGGGGCGATTGATAAGGCGGATATGATTGCGTTAGAGCAGGGCGATTGGGCAAACCATATCAACGAAAACGCATGGCTCAATCTTTTGGTGGAAGGGCTGATGACAGCCCCCGATCATTATCGCTTTGATATAGATTTGACCGATACAGAATTTATACCCCGCCCTCTCGCCTATAAAAAAGCGGTGGGGGTGGCGGCTTCCTTGAAAGGGCGTGTGAATCTTGCCCCGAACCAAGATTGGCAGAAACTGATATTCCGCTATGATGATGAGGTCACGACCCCGATAAATGGCATACTGACTTTCACGGATAGAAAATTGGAATCGCTGACTTTGCCACCGATTACGATGGGGCAAACACGCGACTTGCTTATTAAATTTGCCAAGA
>JAAOIL010000072.1 GCA_015163825.1 Alphaproteobacteria bacterium
CATTCTTGGAAATCTTGTAGCCAGCCTTGCGGGTCGTTTTGTTCAAATGCCCAAAAGATGATGTCGCGGCTTTCGTCCAACGTTTTATCGTCTAGCACCAGCACGGGCACTTCCCCTTTTTCCGACACCGCTAGCATGGTGGGTGGTTTATCGCGCAGCACGACTTCGCGGAGTTCGCAAGCGATACCCGCCACGCACAAAGCCAGCCGTGCTCGCATAGCATAGGGGCAACGTCTAAAACTATAGAGAATTGGTTGTGTCATGATTTTTGTCCGATATGTTGTTGCCCGCGTGTTTTTGCCAGCGCGATTTGTTTTTGTCGTTCGCGGAATCTGGCACGGTCGCCTTCATCGCGTGTATTGATACAATGGGGGCAAGTAATACCCTCCACATAGGCGGGGTCGGTTTTGTCTGCGGCACTAACGGGCATACGACAAGCATGGCACATATCATAAACCCCTTGTTTCAATCCGTCTTGCACAGAGACACGTTGATCAAACACAAAACAATCGCCAGTCCATTTACTATTATCGGGGGCGGTTTCCTCCAGATATTTCAAGATGCCCCCTTTTAAGTGAAACACATTCGCCACCCCGCGCGATACCAAATAGGCGGTCGCCTTTTCACAACGAATACCACCCGTGCAAAACATCGCGATATTTTTAGGCTGCTTATCTGCGGGTAAGGCTTGCAAATAATTATCTATCCATTGCGGAAACTCCCGAAACGATTTCGTCTTGGGGTCTATCGCCCCCTCAAAAGTGCCTATCGCCACTTCGTAATGATTGCGTGTATCAATCACCAAAGTATCATCACGCGCCATAAGCGCATTCCATTTATCGGGCGCAACATAAGCACCTGTGGCGGTGGGGTCTATATCGGGCTCGCCCATACTCACAATCTCTGCCTTCAAACGCACCCGCATACGATGAAATGGTTGCGCAGACGCAAACGAAAATTTGGGCGTAATATCCGCAAACGCTGGCTGCTCTGCAAAATAGGTCATAAGCGCTTGTATGGCGTCGTGCGAACCACTTATCGTGCCATTAATACCCTCTCGTGCCAGCAATATCGTGCCACGAATATGCATCCGCAAACAAAATGTCTGCAAAGGCGGACGGCGCTCTTTATAATCCGCCAAAGGCACGAATTTATAAAAAGCCGCAACGACTATCGCTTGCTCTTTTTGGTCGGGTGGGGTGGGCACTTGTATCATCTAACATCCACCCCTTAAAATCCAGCCGCCGCATCATCAAACCCACGAGAGACATCTGCCGCCCCTTCTAATGTGCCTGTGTCGTCTATCCATATTGCCTCCACACGCCCCAAACTATAGGCAAAATGCGGATGCGGATACAGCTTATGCCCCCGCCCTTGCAGCCCCCGCATATTGAACAGACTTAAAGTGCCACGTTCCATCATAATCACATCGGGCTGCCATTGACTATGGCTTTTGCGAGCATAAACCGCTTGCGCCGCACTCATCTCAAAATCTATCAGGTTCAGCAATGTTTGAAAAACAGAAGTGATGATGGTCGCGCCCCCCGGCGTTCCTATCACGCCACGCAAAGCCCCATCTTTTTCTATAATGGTCGGGGTCATAGACGATAACATCCGCTTAGCGGGGGCAATCGCATTTTGTTCATTACCCAACAACCCAAACTGATTGGCGTGTCCTTGTGCAATCGCGAAATCATCCATCTCATTGTTTAAGAAAAACCCCCCACCCTGCACCGCTAATTTCGAGCCGAAATTACCATTCAAAGTTGTCGTAATAGATACCGCATTGCCTTGTTTATCAACGATAGAAAAATGCGTCGTCTCTACACTTTCCACCCTTTCAACATTGCCCTCTTTTATCGTGCGACTATCAGTGGCTTTATCACTATCTATATCACGAATACGTTGGCGCACATAATCAGGCGCGGTCAATCTATTGGTCGGCACAAATACAAAATCTGGGTCGCCTAAATATGTGGCACGATCGGCATAAGCCCGACGCTCTAACTCCGTCATTAAATGGATATGTTGCGTGCTATTATGGCGCATATCCGACACCGCATAAGGCTCTATCCCCTGTAGCAATTGCGATAAGGCAACACCACCGCTTGAGGGGGGTGGCATTGTAATTATATCATACCCCCGATAAGCAATGCGTATAGGGGTGCGCCACACGACTTTATATTGTGCTAAATCCTCCTGCGTAATAAGTCCGTTTGCGGCTTTCATTTCCGCCACCAATAAATGCGAAGTCTCTCCTATATAGAAATCATCGCGTCCGTGTATGGCGATGCGTTCTAGTGTGTTTGCTAAAGCGGGAAAGCGAATCGTTTGCCCAGATTCCCAACCAGTATTTTTAACAACAGATAAGGCACTTCTATTAACCGCAATAAAATCTTGCTGGTAACGATTAAACATCCGCGCGGCTTTATCGGTTAGCACAAAACCATCACGCGCCAGTTTGATAGAAGGGGCAATCAAAGCCGCCCATTCACCAGACCCAAAACGTTTATGCAATGCCGCCATACCCGCGACACTACCCGGCACCCCCACTGCTAATGCCCCGCGTAGGCTTTTGCCTTTAATCACAGCACCCGATTCATCCAGAAACATATCACGATGTGCGGCTTGCGGGGCAATCTCTCTAAAATCCAATGCCCCTGTCGTGCCATTGTGCAAACGATAAACCATAAAGCCACCACCACCGATATTCCCCGCTTGTTGATAGACGACAGCCAATACAAAATTAACTGCCACTGCTGCATCAAACGCATTACCACCTGCCGCCAATACATCACGCCCCACATCAGAGGCTAATCTGTGGGCGCTCACCACCATCGCTTCTTTTCCATAAACCCCTGACGGCGCAAATATATAATGATGCCGCCAATGCTCATATTGAATATGCGCAAAGGGTGTCGCCAGTGTTAGGGCTATCATCACGCACAAGGCACGGATTATGGGTGCTTTTTGATTCATGGGGCTTATCTAGCCACAACACCGCCTATTGACAAGATAAAGTTCCCCCGCCTAAATAGAAAAGTCTAATAGGGGCGCAATATCCCCCGCATCAGCCGTGCGTAAGGCATCAATATACGACTTTCTTATTTTTTTATTCGCAGATTTCATACCCACCCCCCATGTGAGCGGCGTGGCTTGCGCTTTTGCCACCACAACATCCGCCATAAGCCGTGCATGGCGACCATTGCCATTGGGGAATAGATGTATCGCCACCAAACGATGATGAAGTCGCACGGCAATCTCATGCGCATTATAAGTTTTATTTTCGCTCCAAAACTTTGCATCATCTAATGTTAGGTATAATGAGTGTCTAATATCTTTTGCCTCTATGCCGATGTTTTTTTGTGTTGTGCGATATTGCCCTGCCCAGCGCCACACATCACCAAACATATTTTTATGCAAAGTGCAGACAAAACCCTCCTCAAAAATATCGGCACGTGCAAATGTGCGTGGATTAAGCACCCTTGCACGTGCCTTTGCGATATTTTCGTATTCATACGTATTCAAATCTTCGCGTGTTATAGCGGCGGGGATTAACCCTGCGCTTTCATTTGGGTCTAGTCGTGTTTGCCCTTCCCCTATATCGCTGAGATCGTCCATTAGTCCCAAAGACTTTTCGGCATAACACGCACAAACTCCGCCGCTTTGTCTTGCAATTGATATTCGCTATAGGGGGATTCTTGATCCTCTAGCATCATCGTATGCGTGACAGGGTCTAGCAATTCATGTGCTTTTTTCTGCGCTTGTTTTTCTACCAACGCATTCAGGCTACCATCCTTCGGCACGAGGGCATAAACAACATAGCAATCCATCGCCGCCGCCGCTCTGCGCAGAGATTTTAAGGTGATAGAATTATCCACCTCATTCGCCTCCAGCCGTGCCGCAGATTGTTTGCTCACCCCCAACCGCTTCGCCACTTGTGCCAAGCTCATATTCAAACTGGTGCGAATAGATTTCAGCCAGCCGTGCAGAGGCATATCAGGCGCAAGTGTTTGCGTGATATGTTTATCCAATCTTCTTATTTGTAGCCGTTCCATAATTATCTCCTATCACAGATTCCCATATCGTCATATCTTATTATTACAATCTCTTAAAAAAGTCAATACACATTATAACAAAAAAGAAAATAAATCATAATATATTATGACGATATTTTCTATATATATCACAATCCGCGTTATAATTAGGGGAAAAATCTCCCCCACAGAGACGGAAAGTCTGCTATAGGTGCGTTTAATAGACGGAGACAATTTCATGGATGATAATCAAACCCCTTCTAAACCCCCTCGCATGACCGCATTGCGGCAATTGCGCTTGCCGTCTCTGCCTGTCAGTCGTTCGGTATTGACTGCCCTGATATTTGCGGCGGGTATTATCATTTGGGTGGTAAGTGGCGTGATAAGCGACCAAGCGACATCGCATGAGGTGGCACAACCTATCAGCACAGATATAGAGACGGCGCAAAAGTTTAAGGTCGTTGCGCGTATAATAGAGACGCAAGATTTTCGTTCCACGCTTAAACTACAGGGACGCACAGAGGCAGACCAGATTGTCACGCTAGCGGCTGAGACCGTTGGGATTATCACCGCACAAGATATTAAGAAGGGTTCGTTTGTACAAAAAGGACAAGTCGTGTGTCGTATAGATGTCGGGGCGCGCCGTGCGCAATTAGATGAGACTCGTGCTTTATTGCAATCACGCAAGATAGAATATGATGCGGCAAAGAAATTACGCGAGAAGGGTCATAATTCGGCAAGTCAGGTAGCGATAGCCAAAGCCGCTTATGACGGTGCGGCGGCTGCCGTGAAAGTGCGCGAAATAGAATTGCAACGCACTGCAATTGCCGCGCCTTTTGCGGGCATTGTCGATTCCATCCCTGTTGAGGAGGGTGATTTTATAATGGTTGGTCAGTCTTGTGCGACAATTATAGATAAGGATCCTATTCTTGTTGTAGCTTTTGTTGCGGAGAATCAGATTACATCTTTGCACTTGGGCGCTAAGGGCAAGGCACATTTAGCAACAGGGGAGAGTGTAGAGGGCAAGATTACCTACATAGCCGAAAGCCCTGATGCTACGACACGCACATTCAAAATAGAGTTAGAAACACCGAATAAGGATTTGCGTCTGCGCGATGGTATAACGGCAGATATAGAGATTGATACGGGTTCGGTGCAAGCGAGTTTTATTCCGCAAGGCATATTGAGTCTAGATGCACAAGGGCGCATTGGGGTGCGGGTGCTGGAGGGTGGTCGTGTCGTATTTCGTCCTGTGACTATTTTATCTGATGATACAGGTGGTGCTTTTGTGTTGGGTCTTCAGCCGCAAGAGATGGTGATTACGGTCGGCGGGGAATTCACACGCAGCGGACAAGAGGTTGATTACGAGATGCAGTCCACAAAAATAAGAACGCAGTAATGGAGCGGTTTATTCACTTTGCGATAGAGCGCAATCGGGCAGTTTTTGCGATATTGATAGCCTTATTGATAGGCGGCATTACTTCTTATATTACGCTACCGCGCGAGGCGGACCCTGACATACCGATACCGATTATTTATGCGGGTGTTGTTTTGCCGGGCATTTCCCCTGCGGATTCGGAGCGTCTATTGGTAAAACCGATGGAGCTAGAATTGCAAGGCCTAACAGGTATCAAAGAAATGCGGTCTATTGCGGGGCAAAATTATGGTTCCGTGATATTAGAATTTGATGTTTCTTTTGACAAAGCCCAAGCCCTCACCGATGTGCGCGAAAAAATAGATAAAGTGCGTAGCGAGTTCCCTGAAGATGCAGAAGAGCCCGATGTCAAAGAGTTCAATACGAGTTTATTTCCCATCATTATGGTCAATCTCACCAGCGAGGGGTCAGAGCGGGAGCTTTATGCCCATGCGCGTTCCCTAAAGGATGCGCTATCCACAATGCCGCAAGTGCTAGAGGCAAATCTGGTCGGGCACAGAGAAGAAGTGCTAGAGATTATCATAGACCCGCGCGCTATGGAGAATTACAACATCACGGCGCAAGAATTGTCGCAAGTGTTATCGCTTAATAATCGGCTTGTGCCGGCTGGTAATATAGATAGTGGCACGGGGCGATTTTCTATATCAGTGCCGGGTCTGGTGGAGACGCAAGACGATCTTTCCAATATCATTTTGAAGAAAAAGGGTGATAGCCTTGTGCGCTTGTCGGACATTGCCGATATTCGCCGCTCCTTCAAAGACCCTGATACATTAGCGCGATTTAATGGCAAGCCGACCATTGCGATTGAGGTTATCAAGCGGCTTGGCGCAAATGTGATAGAGACCACGCGTGCCGTGCGCACGGTCACCGCCAATTTCACCGAGAACTGGAGCGATAGCATAGAGGTGCATATTTCCTCCGATATTTCTCGCTTTATATTTGAGATGATAGGGGCGTTAGAGATTTCTATCACCAATGCGATATTGTTGGTTATCATGTTGGTTATTGCCGCTTTGGGATTACGCTCGGCATTATTGGTTGGGTTTTCAATCCCGACTTCTTTCTTTATTGGCTTTTTAGTCATCAGCCTTTTGGGGCTGACACTCAACCAGATGATTATGTTCGGGCTGGTGTTATCAGTGGGGATATTGGTTGATGGGGCGATTGTTATCATTGAATATGCCGACCGCAAAATGGCAGAGGGGTTATCGCGTAAAGATGCCTATGCCAAAGCCGCAGGGCGTATGTTCTTGCCTGTTTTGTCTTCCACTGCCACCACGCTTGCGGCTTTTGCGCCGATGCTTTTATGGCCAGGTGTTAGCGGTAAGTTTATGTCGTTCTTGCCGATTACCGTTATTATTGTGTTGTCGGCATCATTGCTGACGGCAATGGTATTTCTGCCGCTATGTGGTGGTCTGATTGGTAAGTCGGAACAGCAGGGCGACCCCCTACTCTCTAGCCTCGCTGCCGATAGCGTGCTTGATGTTAATAAGACACCGGGCATGACTGGTTATTATTTACGCTTCTTGCGTAATGCGATTGCGCATCCTTTTATCACTATTGGGACGGCGGTGGCGATATTATGGGTGGTGATTTCCCTTTACGGACAATATGGGCGAGGCGTAGAATTCTTTACCCCCGTAGAACCCGACCAAGCGAATGTTTATGTCAAAGCGCGCGGCAATCTTTCTATCAGCGAAGCCGACCGCTTAACCCGCCAAGTAGAACAGATTGTCTTAGACACACCCGGCATTGAAGCGGCATTTACCCGCACAGGACCAAGCCTTGCGGGTGGCAGTAACGTTGGCAATCGTGGTAGTGGCAACCTACCGCCAGATTTAGTGGGGCAAATCACCATAGAGTTTTCCGACTTTAGAGGTCGCCCCCCCGCGTCAGAGATTATCCGTAACATCATTGCGGAGGCGAAGCATATATCAGGCATAGCGGTAGAGATTGTCGCCAGAGAAAATGGTCCCCCCACAGGCAAAGGCATAGAGATAGAAGTTGCGGGGCAAGACCTTGATGATATTTATGAGGTTGTTTCCAACATCCGCGCGTGGATGGATTCGCGCCCTGATTTATTGACGGATATGGAAGACTCGCGCTCCCTACCTGGCATAGAGTGGAATCTCAGTGTTGATAGGGAAGCGGCGGGTCGTTTTAATACGGATATTACGATGATAGGCAGTATGGTGCAGTTTGTGACGAGTGGCTTATTGGTCGGGCATTACCGCCCTGATGATTCCGATGATGAAATAGAGATAAGGGCGCGCTTCCCTGCGGAATGGCGGTCGTTTGACCAGTTAGATAGGCTACGCATATCAACACCGCAAGGCACTGCTGTGCCGATTACCAATTTCGTCACGCGCACAGCGAAGGTGGAGGTTGATTCCATTGCTCGTGTTGATGGGGCGCGTGTCATAGAGGTTAAGTCCAACACCGTTATAGACCCTGTCACCAATCTTGAAATCATAGCGGCAGTGGCGGAGCAAGAATTCACAACATGGTTTGCCACACAGGAAGTGCCCAATGGGGTGCGGGTGCGTTTGCGTGGTGCGAATGAGGAAGCGGCAAATGCAACAGCCTTTTTAGGCAAAGCGATGATGGCGTCTCTCGCTCTTATGTTTATTATTTTGCTGATGCAGTTTAACAGCCTCTATGCAACATTTTTGACTTTATCAACGGTTATCTTATCCACGATAGGTGTGTTGCTGGGCATGGTGATTACAGGGCAGACTTTCAGCGTTATAATGACAGGCACAGGGGTTGTGGCATTGGCGGGGATTGTCGTTAATAATTCTATCGTCTTGATTGATACCTATCAACGCCTGATATTGACAGAGAAAGATAGAGTCATCGCCATATTAAAAACGGCGGGGCAAAGATTACGCCCGATTTTGCTGACCACTATCACAACAATGATTGGTCTGTTCCCAATGGCGGTACAAACCTCTGTTGATGTATTCAATCGCACTATTCAAGTGGGCGAGCCTAACTCGGCATGGTGGGTGCAATTGGCAACGGCTATTATTTTCGGGCTTGGCTTTTCTACAATGCTAACTTTGATATTAGTGCCAGTTATGTTGGCACTGCCTTATCACTTGCGCGGTATTTCGCGCCTTGACTATATTATGAATGTTGGCGAACGCATAGGCGGGTCTATTACATCGCTCACAAGCGGTGTGCGTGAACGTATTAAAAATCAAACTGCCATGCGCCGATAAATAACTACGCTTATCGGTAGCGAGACCCAATAGGCAATGCCGATAATATTCAATGTCTCCCAAGGGGAGGTCAGCAAAGCCCCGACCAACATAAAAGTTGCCAGCATAATCAGCACGGGCGAAGCAAAAGGCATAATATGCGGCACAATCCTAAAGGATAATGTTGGCAAGGGGCTTATCATCAGCCCCGCCATAACCACGATATTAATCAGCAAGAAAAAAGGTGTGTCGCGCATATCTATCCACTCAGCATTATAAAAAGCCACTGGCAATAATATCAAACCCGCCGCCGCAGGCGATGGCACACCACTAAAAAATCTGCTTTTCCATGCGGGGCGGCTGTCATCTTCAATGGCGATATTATAGCGCGCCAAGCGCAACGCACAACAAGCCACATAGAGCAACACCACCAACCATGCAAAGCGTCCGCTCGTTTGCAACGCCCAGAAATAAAGATAAAAAACAGGGGCAACGCCAAAATTGACAAAATCTGCCAGTGAATCTAACTGAGCGCCTATCTGCGATTCTGCTTGTAAAAGTCGTGCCACACGCCCATCAAAGGCATCTAAAATAGCCGAGACGACAATACATATCGCCGCTAAATCAAAATTACCCTGCAAGCCAAATCTGATAGACGATAAGCCCAAACATAATGCCGCCAGTGTAATCATATTCGGCACAAGTTCGCGCACCACAACACGGCGACGAAATAGACTTTTATCTTGTGCGTCTTGTGTCATTATTCTTAATCTGTATTGAACTCACGCGCACTCACATCTGCGCTCAAATCAGCAATGATGGTTTCACCGGCAATCGCCGATTGCCCAACGCCCACTAAGGCTTGTGTGCCTTGCGGTAAATATATATCACAGCGACTGCCAAAACGGATAAGCCCAAACCGCTCGCCTGTCTTAAAACTCTGCCCCTCTTCTGCCCAGCACACAATGCGCCTTGCCACCAAGCCGGCTATTTGCACCACGACAATCTGTGTCGCATTGGCTGTCTCCAATAACAGGGTTTGGCGTTCATTGGCTTGCGAGGCTTTATCTAGGTCGGCAC